>JAVRPG010000868.1:0-7858 GCA_032162325.1 Mycobacterium sp.
TGTGGCTCACCTCGACCTCCCGGCGGCGTCGGTCGGCCTCGCGGGCGCGCAATCGTGCCAGGCCGGCGAGAGTCGCAGCCGACAGGGCGACGACCAGAAAGACACCTAACGCCACCGAGTCGGACGCGGCGGCCGCAAGAATGCTCCCGCCCGTCTGCAGACGATGGAAGAACACGTATACGGCGGCGCTGGCGAGCGTTGTCAGCGAGCCGAGCCGCAATCCCCACACGGTAGAAACCACCAGGATGCCCAGCAGAAAGACCACACCGAAGACGTTTCCGCCGGTGACTCGCATGAGCAGATACACCAAGACGGTCTCGGCAGCGAGAAGCAGAGGGGCGACCACCAGACCGAGCGCAAGCGGCGGGGCCGTCGGACGAAGCAACAACTGCAACGCGCGAGAGCGTATCGGCGTCCGCCCTGGCGGCACTGGAAGTTCGGACTCACCGACCATTGTGCTCGCTGGGGCGCATCGAACGAACGGACATAGTCACACTTGCCGCCATGAGGGCGCCATGGTGTCGACCAGCTGGATGTCCACGGGGCCGAGACCGAAGATGGCGATCACGGCGGGATCCTGTTGGCCGTGCAAGACACCGTCGTAATGCGGCGTACGAGCGGTGCGTTTCACATATCCGCCCGGCCCGACAGGCTCTGCGTCGTTCGGTAAGAAATCGCTTCCGCTGTTTACCCACCATGTGCCTGATACAACGACACAAATCCGATCGGTGGCGTACGTATGGGGCGCACTAAACCAGCCGGGATTCCACTTCATCATCACCAGGTAGGGGCCGGGCTTGTTGAAATCGCCATAAAGCATCGCCATTTGGCCACTTCCGGGTGGCAGGTTCCCCCACGGCTCGAACACGATCTTGTCGGAGGGAAGTACGAATGTTTCAAGTGGATCGGGAGGGGCGGCGTGCGCAATGCCGAGCGGGCCGATATTCGAGTTACCCGCTTTTCCACAGCCCGCGATCGCGGCAAGGAGGACGGGAGCGACCATCAGAGAGCGTCGAGTCAACTCATTCTCGCCCATGAGAAACCTTCCGGTGCGTGGCCTCGGGGTCGGCGCGAATACTGAGCCGATAGGTAAAGCCTGCGCCGCACCCCCTCGCAGATCAAGGCCCGTTGCGGCGCCCGGGCGTTCAGTCGGCAGTGAAGCCGAGCGCATGCTCGGTGCCCGCGAGGTGCACCTTGATCGCATCCAGTAATCGGCTGACATCGCCTTCGCGCACCGCTTCGGCGATCTCCGCGTGCTCGGCGAGGATCGCCTCGAGTCGCTGAGGGTCTCGGACCGCGGATTCGCCGATCATGCGCGTCTGACGGTCGCGCAATGAGCCGTACAAATCGTGCAGAATGCCGTTCTGAGCTGCCTCGACGAGCGTGGCGTGAAACGCGCGATCCGCATCGGCGAATTCGCGCAGGTCTCCCGTCGAAGCGGACTGACGCTGTCGGGCGAGTTCGGTAGCCATCCGGTCGAACACCGCATTTCGCGCGTCGTCGGAGTGTCTGGTGACCTTGCCGGCGGCGAACTGCTCGAGAACCGACCTGGCCTCCATGACCGCACGCACTTCCTGGGGAGACACAGGAACCACGAGCGCGCCGCGCTGCGGATACAGCCGCAGCAACCCGTCAGCCTCCAGCCGAAGAAATGCCTCCCGGACGGGGGTACGCGACAGCCCCAAGGCAACGGCGACCTCGCCCTCGCTGATCAACTCACCACCCGGGAAGGCACCGCTGAGAATTTGATCCTTCACGTAATCGAGCGCTCGGTCCCGCGCAGCGAGTCGGCTCCCCCGTGCGGCCCGTTGCGCCACGACGTTCTCCCGTTCCATCCCAGTCGTATACCAGTCGTCAGGTTAGCCCGGGCTCGATCAAGGGTGAGCGTTCTCACTCGGCGGATACGGCTGGAACACGAGTAAGATACAAGTTGTATCTCACTAGATCGACTCAGGAGGAGCCATGGCAACCAGCGCAGAGACGATGAGGATCGACGTGGATCCGACGGTCCCGGCTCCCGTGACCAACGTGGCCGAATTCGGGTTCGAGGGACGCTTCGAGGATTGGGCAGACGACGCCCGGTACTTCGAATACTCGAAGGCCGCCAATCCGATCGGATCCGGCCACACGTCGAAGGTTCCGATCAAGTCCTTCGGCCGTGATCTCTACACCGACGGCCCCAGTCGCATCATCCCGTTGGACTTGTCAGGCGAGCTGGGCATCACGACCGGCCCGGCGACGAGTCCGGCATTGGTGGCGAACTTCGTGCGCCTCCGCGCCGGTGAGCAGATCGTCACGAGTCCGAATGCCACCTCTCAGCTCTACTACGTGATCACCGGTCGAGGGTTCTCTGCGGTCAACGGCCGACTGGTCCGGTGGGAGAAGGGAGACTTTCTGACTTTGCCGGCGAACAGCCACGCAGCGTTCTACGCGGACGAGGGCGCCGACGCCGCGCTGTACTGGGTGCACGATGAGCCGCTGCTTCGCTATCTGGGTGCGCAGGCCACCGAACCACGTTTCCGCGCAACGAAATTCCGCCGTGCCGACGCGGTGTCTCGGCTCGATGAGATCGCCTCGCGCCCGGGCGCAAACGACAAGAGCAGGGTGAGCGTCCTGTTGGCCAATGCCGAAGAAGAGCAGACGCTGACGATTACCCATGTGTTGTGGGCGATGTTCGGTCTGCTGCCGCCGGATCAGGAGCAGCGCGCACACCGCCACCAATCGGTCGCGCTCGACCTGATTCTCGACGCCGAGCCGGGCTGCTATACGTTGCTGGGCACCCGACTGGACGAGCGCGGCAACATCGTCGATCCGACCCGTGTCGATTGGCAGGCGGGCGGCGCGTTCGTCACACCGCCCGGCCTGTGGCACGCGCACTTCAACGAGTCGGGCGCCCCTGCGCATCTCATCCCGATCCAGGATGCGGGGCTGCAAACGCATCTGCGGAGCCTGGACATCCGCTTCTCGGACCGTCGGTGATATCCCGTTGAGGCAAGACTGTCACCTCGACGTGTGCCCAGGCGTTGTTGCCATAGCCGCGTGGATTCCAAAGCGCCGCGGGGGACTCAGGCTGCGTGGCGCCGGTGTCGTCCCAAGCGCGGGCAGTCAAGGTCATCGGTCCGGACTGAGCCTCGACGGTGAGGGACCACTGACGCCATGCCCATCGGCTGGTCGCGGGCTGGAGATCGGCTTGGCGCCACGTGTGGCCCCGGTCGAGTGAGACGTCGACGCGGCCGATGCCGCGGCCGTCCCCGGCCAGAGCCCAGCCGTGGATCGTCGTGGGGCCGGCGGGAATCTGAGCGCCGTCGCCCGGGACAAGGATGTCGCAGTTGAGAGGGAGCGATGACAACGAAATGCCCTCGCCCGGTGCCGCGGTGTCCGGGTCGGTCTCAGGCGGAAGGATGCGATAGTCGAGGGCCTGAAAGTAGTTCTCCGACGGGCCTGGTTGCACAGTGATGTGATTGACCCACTTGACACTTCGCGCGCCGATGTATCCGGGCACCACCACCCGCACCGGGCCGCCGTGGATACGTGGCAGGGGTTCGGAATTCATCTGCCACGCCAGCAACACCTCCTCCGACATGGCCTTGCTCAACGGGATGGAGCTGCCGTAGGCCTGAACTGGGGACGCCTCGGGCGCCACGTCGGGCGCGTTGAAGGCAACGTGCAGGCCGTCCTCGCGGCGGACCCCTGCCGCGTCGAGAATGTCGGCCAGGCGCGCTCCCCGCCACTCCGCGGTCGAGATCGCGCCGTGGGCCCAGGGGTCCTTGCCCGGTATCGGACGCACCTTCAGCAGTTCAGCGCGCCGGTTACCGGCGCACACCAGGGTCGCCACCACCGAGTGCGCGCTGAACCGATTGGTCAGTTGCTCATAGGTCAATGTGAGCGGCATGTCGACCATGCCCCCGACCATCACGCGCCACTGCTGTGGCGGGATGTCAGGAAAAGCACCGTGATTGCGGCAGTAGAAGGTATCCAGCGCGGTGGTCGCACCACCGGCCAACGCCTCGCCCGGAGGCTCTGCATTGAACGGAACCCGCCCGCGCACAATGAAATCGGCGCGCTTACCCCACATCATCATTGCACCCTTCGACAGTCGGAACGGTTCGGCATCGGTTCTCAGTGAATCGCGTGGCGCGGGTGCCCATTCGCTTGCACGACGGGTGTTGTGAGTGTTCCGTTTGTGAGGAACTGGTCGAGATTCCGCAACACCAACTCCGTCATGGCGGACACGCCGCGCACCGTCGCACCACCGATGTGTGGCGGCAACACGACATTGTCAAGTTCGCACAATTCCGTTGGAACATATGGTTCCTCGGCGAACACGTCCAATCCGGCGCCGGCCAGGCGCCCCTCGACGAGGAGCTCGACGAGGGCATCTTGGTCAACGACGCTTCCGCGGGCGACATTGATGAGATAGCCGTCGGGACCAATCGCTTCCAACACCGCACGGCTCACCAGATTGGTGGTGCCCGCGCCGCCGGCGGTGGCGACCACGAACACGTCAACCGACTCGGCGAGTTCAATCGGCGAGGCGGCATAACGGTAGGGAGCGTCCGGCACCTGGTGGCGATTGTGATACGCGATGGCACAACCAAAGCCGGCCAGCCGCGTTGCGATTGCCGAGCCGATGCGGCCAAGGCCCAAGATACCGATTCGTGATCCGCTGAGGTCTCGACTCAACGGATACCCGGCGCCCAGCGGCCAAAGTCCCGCGCGAACATAGCGGTCTGCCGCGCACAGGCCGCGCATCGTCGCCAACATCAGACCTAGCGCCGCATCGGCAACGGTGTCATTCAGAACTTCCGGAGTATTGCTTACCCCGATGCCGAGCGTTCTCGCCACGTCCACGTCGATGGTGTCGTAGGCGTCCCCTACGTGCACGATGGCACGCAGCTTGGGCAGCGCATTCATCAGGTCGGCGTCTACGCCATGAGGGCCAGAGTCGACGATTGCGGTGACCGACGGTCCATGTTCGGCCAAGAAGGCGCTCCGCATTGAATCGTGAGGTAGTTGCAGCGCTTGGTATTTCGCCTTCAGAGCGTCGGCAAGCGACGATTCGATCTTGCCTACCTGAAGAACGCGCATAGGTGCCCTCGTCGATCGCGATGTGTGCAGTCCGTCACTATGATCGCGTTCAAACAAATCGATGTCCTCGCCGCTGGCACCCGTTGACGGTTCCCGCCAGCAGTAGTCGGCTCGTACCTGCCAGCGCCTAGTGCAGCTTGAATCACTTGCTTCGCGGCCACTGTTGTCGCGGGCTGCTGGTTCGTATGCGTTCGACGAAGCGCCGGACGAGCGGGTCTTGATCAGAAGTGCACGGCGCAGACACAGGTTCACTCCCGCGGGATTGCATGCCGGACGAGTCATCAGTGTGCCCGACTGCGGGCCGCTGTGGCTCTTGCTTCGGTCGTGGGCGGGCCAAGAGCCGGGCTATGTGGTTGCGTCTGACCCGCATGGTGGCGCTCTTTTCGGTGACTGGCCGTATCCGGCTCACCTTCGATAGTCGCTCTCTGGAGAACGAAAGTCGTCACTGCTGGCACCCGGCAGTGCTTACTGACTAGCGGGAATCCGGGGCGCGATGATTCCGGTTGGCAAGGGTATTGATGGGTGGCAGCGGTGACGACACGCGCTCAGCGAGGCGCGACCGCCGCCTGAGTCGCACCCCGCTTGCAGGTGGCAGGTATGCCGGCTTGGTGCTGGCGGCACGGGGCAATGGGCGGCAGCGCTAGCGACATCTCCTGGCTCGGACGTGATTCTAGGAGTCATGACGAGTCACGCGAGGCATTCGGCCGCACGGCATTCGAAACTGCACGACCGTTCGGGCGGTGCGGCGCTGATGGTCGCTGGGTTGGCGGTCGCGTTGGTGTCTGCGGGCGTCGGCGGAGGCCTGGCACTTGCAGTGCACCCATACGAGCTCCCGCACAGCGCTTTGCAGAGCGCCGCACCCGCTGCATCACAGTCGGCGGCCGCCATTTCTGCCGGCTCCGTCGAGCAGGTTGCCGCGAAGGTGATACCGAGCGTGGTAGCGCTGCAGACCGATTCTGGCAGCCAGTCGTACGAGGGTTCGGGCATCATCCTGACCGCCGACGGGCTCATCATGACCAATGCCCACGTGGTGGCCGCAGCCGATGCCGGCCCCGCCGGTCAAGGCGATGTCCACACCACAGTGACGTTCGCCGATGGGCGCACCACGCCATTCACCATCGTGGCCGCCGATCCAACCAGCGACGTGGCAGTCGTTCGCGCGCAGGGCATTTCCGGACTCACCCCAACCACGCTTGGCACATCGCGCAACCTGCGGGTGGGCCAGCAGGTGATGGCGGTGGGATCGCCGCTGGGTCTCGACGGCACCGTCACTACAGGCATCATCAGCGCGCTCGACCGCCCGGTCTCCACCGTGACCGACTCGGCGACTCAGCCCACGGCGCTAGACGCCATCCAAACGGATGCCCCGATGAACCCGGGTAACTCCGGCGGGCCGCTGTTCAACATGAATGGCCAGGTGATCGGGATGAACTCGGCGATTGCGAGTATCGGGGCTTCGCCTGGTGCGCAGAGTGGTTCGATCGGCCTTGGCTTCGCAATTCCCGTGGATCAGGCCAAACGCGTCGCCGACGAGCTCATCGCCACGGGGAATGCATCGCATGCTTCCCTTGGCGTGCAGGTCGCTGACACCGCAAGCCCTGCCGGCGCCCGGATCGTCGGAGTGACGAACGGCGGGGCCGCGGCAGCGGCCGGCCTACCCGTCGACGCAGTGATCACCAAGGTCGGAGACCAAGTGATCGACAGCACCAACGCATTGACCGCGGCGGTGCAGTCCCACGCCCCCGCGGATACGGTTAGCGTGAACTACGTCATCCCTTCAGGTGACACCCGGACCGCCCAGGTGACGCTCGGTACAGATGAGCTACGGCAATCAACGTGACCAAGACGCGGAGTGATTGCCGGTGAACGGCAGCGCTCTGTTTGTCGCGGTCTTCCTCGCGTGCGCGGTGGAGGGTCATCGTGATCACCCGACTGATCCTGCCGGCAACGGTTGCGGTCCTGCTCCCCTGAGCCTATGGCGAGTGGCCCGTCGTCAATCGACCCACGCGACGACCCTTCACGAGTGATGCAGGGCGTCAAGCTGTGACGTCGGGTTCGACCCATGGAACGCCAAGCGGCGTCTTCCTTTTCAGCAATTCGACAGCGGTGCAGTGATGCGTGGCCGTGTCACTGAATTCTCTTCCCTGGCGGAGGATCAGAAGGGCCGTCCCGTGCCTGGGACGAATGGGACGAGGGGATCGGCACCCACGTCACTCGGCACGCGGGGGTCGGTTCCGCTCTCGAACGGTGTCGGCGCGGGTGCGGTCGAAGCGGGCGTATTGGTGACGACATTGCCGTGCGAGCTTGGCGTGGTGGCGGGAGCAGCGCCGGCGATGGGCGCGAGGCCAATCGCTCCCCCGATCGCGGCTGCTGCCAACCACGGCGCAATGTACTTGACGGTTGTCTTCATGGTGCTTTCCTCAGAGTTGCCGGGTCGCCGTATTCGGCTATCCCCTGATCATTGCTTCCCAGCAAACCGCTGTCGTCAACGACGACACCCATTTCCCCCAACCGCCAGCCGGAATTTCGCCCGCGAGGCGCGTTGTCCCGCAGTACCCTGCTGCAGACAATCGTCGGGCGGACGCCGGGCACTCGGTTGGGGCGTATTCGGCGATTCATCCGCCAAGGAGGGCGACATGACAACACAGGGCGAGACCGAGCGCGCTGCGGCGCCGTCTGAGGGCACGGTGATCGTGACGGAGACAGGTGCCGGCGGTTACACGCAGCAGATCACCGCCGGGCACCACCGGCTCGTGGCCGACGAGCCACG
>JAVRPG010000869.1:0-5413 GCA_032162325.1 Mycobacterium sp.
GTACGTCGGCCGGCAGATCCAGCGCACGGGCCTCGGGAACGACGCGGCGCATCTTGAGCACCGGCCAGTCCGACGCGTAGATCACCTTGTTGGATCCGCGGGTCCGCATGTAGTGCAGGAGGCTTTCGGGCAGCCGCTTTGGCGACCATGCCGACGTCATGAGATGCAGGTTCTCGTACTTGATCATCAGCCGGATCGCGATGTCCCACCATGGGTCAGCGCCGTGGATCATGCACAGCTTGAGCTCGGGGAACCGCACGCAGACCCGGTCGAGATGGATCGGGTTCTGCACCTCACCGGGGATCGGCGGCCCTGGGATGCCGGTGTTGACGCACAGCGGCAGCTCCAGCTCGGCACACTTGGTGTAGAGCGGATAGTAGACGGCGTCGCTGGGCGGATATTGTCCGTCGCCCCAAAAGCTCGGGCCCACAACGGCATACGCCACCGGAAGATCCGCGACGACCGCGCTGAGTTCTCTCAGCGCCGGCATCGGCCGCAGCAGGTTCACCCCGCCCATCGCCAACGCGAACCGGTCCGGCTTCGCTTCGACGAACTTACGCGCGGTCACCCACGGCTTCGCCGCGTTGTCCATCAGGATGGCTTTCGCGACACCCTGCTCGTCCATTTCGTCGAGCAGCTCGGCAAGGTCGACCGGCGCGAACATCGATTCTGGGCCCTTGAAGTAGTCGTCACGCACCTTGAGCATCCAGGTGGGCTGCTTCTCGGTTTCGCCGAAGTGCACGTTGACCAGGCAATCAATCACTCGGCTCGCTTTTCCGTTCAAATCATTGCCTTCTGTGTCGCAACACTTTTCGCCCACCGATAGTCCGCTTTGCCGTTGCCCAGCCGGCGGACCTGCTCCACGACGATGAACTCCTTGGGTACCTTGAACCGCGCCAATTCCGACGTGCAGTGTTCGTGAAGCGAACCGGGCGCGGCTTTGGCCACATCAATGCCGTCGCGCAACGCCACCAGCGCGACGACTTCCTCACCCCAGCGTTCGCTTGGCCGGCCAACCACCAACGCATCGGCGATCGCCGGATGGGCCCGCAACACTTCCTCGACCTCCTCAACGAACACCTTCTCGCCGCCGGTGTTGACAACCAGCGAATCGCGGCCGAACAACCGCAGCGTGCCGTCGTCTTCCATGGCCGCCCGATCGCCCGATATCACCACGCGCTGACCCAGCACCTCGGGAAATGTCTTGCGGGTGGCGTCAGAATCGTTGAAGTAGCCCAACGGGATCCGGCCGCCACGGGCCACCCAGCCAACCTCCCGGTCGCCGGGCTCGAGGAACCGCGTGTAGTCCTCGGACACCACCAGGCCGCCCTCCCTGAACTGAAAGGTTTCGGTCTGCCTGCCGCGCGTGCTGTGCCCGAACGCCATGTTCCCGGTTTCCGAGGAGCCATAGCCGTTGATCAGGGTGATCTGCGGGATGGCCTCCATCAGCGCCTGCTGGTACTTCGGATTGGTCGCCGCGCCGCCCGTCCCGATCGCCAACAACGAAGACAGGTCGTACGAATCTCGTTGCAGTTCTTCGACGATCGGGCCGGCATACGCGTCGCCGACCATCGTCATCATTCCGACCCTTTCCCGCTCGGCGGTTTCGAGGACCGTCCGCGGATCGAACTTGTTGCGGCTGTCGTACAAAATCACCGGCAGCCCGTTCATGATTGCCGCGAACGTGGTCCACATCCCCGCCGCATGCATGAGCGGTGACACCGCGAACCACGGCGAGCCGCCATCGCGTACCTTTGCGTGAATCTCGTCGACGGATGCATGGTCGGCACCGTTCATCGACAGCACGTACATATCGGATTGCCGCCACAACACGCCCTTGGGCCGGCCGGTGGTTCCGCCGGTACAGATCATGATCAAATCGTCCGGCGAGGGCGCGATCTCCTGGTCGGTATCCCCTTGCGCCAACGCCGCTTCCAGCGTGACCGCACCGGGGAGCTCGGGGTCGGCACTTCCATCGTCAATTGACACCAACAAGTCGGTGCCGTCGGGCGGCAGCACATCGGCGAACCTTGCGCCGAGAGAGCGATGGTAGATGACGCCTCGGGGCTTGACGTAGTCGAGCAGCTCGCCCATTTCACGAGGGGTGTAGTAGTGGTTGATGTTCACCGGTACGGCGCGCGCCTTCAGACACCCAATCACCATGTCGGGGTACAGGTCGTTATGCATGAGCAGCGCGACACGGTCCTGCCCGCACTCCCACCGCTCGAGGCCATCCCGCTCGCGGTGGGCTCCAAATCCCTTACTGGCGAGGAAATTCGCCAGCCGCCGCGTCCGCTCCGCCGACTCACCGAAAGTGTTTCGGCGGTCCCCGCAGACGGCCATCGTCCGGTCCGGAATGACATCGGCGATGGCGTCGAGCACCGCCCCAATAGTCCACTCGCCCATGGGCTTGGCCGGCTAGGCCGCCGACCCCACCTTGACGCCGAGCAGATCCACGGCGTTGTCCCGCATGATCTTTCGGATATCGGAATCGCCGAACGCGGCCAGTTCTTCGGTGAACGCCACCGGCGACTCGAGACCTTCACCATGCGGCCAGTCCGAGCCGAACAGGATCTTGTCGACACCGATCGTCTCGGCCAGCTGCGGCAGGTCGTCCTCGTAGTACGGGGCGATCCACACGTTATTCCGCAGCTGCTCCACCGGATCCTCGGTGAAGTGGCGGGGTGCCGTATTGGCCGCCTTCTCGAGGCGCTTGATCAGCCGGTGCACGAAGTACGACCCGTTCTCGATGCTGACCGCCTTCAGTTTCGGATGCCGGGTGAACACCTGATGGACGATCATCGAGGCCATCGTGTCGTGGATCGCGCGGTCGTCGAGCAACACCTGATCCAGGGGATCCTTGGCGCCGAACCCCTCGAACGTCGCCTTGCCACCCCACAGCGCCGCGATGGCCAGATAGCCGCTGTCGCTGAGGTGGAAGCCCACCGGAACGCCGGCCTCGGCCAACCGCGCCCACACCGGGTCGTGGCTAGGGTCGCCGAGCGACCGTGGCTTGACCACCCCCGGGACCGGTGCAGGACGCACCAGCACCATCTTCGCCCCGCGCCCCAACACGAGTTCGACCTCCTCGACGGCCTTTTCGGGATCGGCCAGCGAGATGATCGGCGCCGCGATGATCCGGTGATCCGGCCGGTCGAAACCCCAGTCCTCGTCCAGCCACAGGTTGAACGCGTGTACCGACGCCATCGTCGCCTCGACATCGTGCTTGAGCGCTTCCTCAACGCCGCACGCGAACGTCGGCAACATGAACACCGTCTCGATGCCCTGTGTGTCCATCACCGTCACGCGGGCGTCGCGCTGCTGATATTCCGGGTGCTCGGCCAGCCGCTCCACCTTCATCAGCGAGGCGGGGTCGACCCCTTCGGGGATCTCGCCACGAAACAACAGGTCCAGGCAGCCCGGCACGATGATCGGGTCGAAGGTCGGGTTGGGGATGAAGTGGTTGACCCGGTCTCCGATGACCGCCAAGGTGCGCTTGCCGTCGGCGACCATCTGCACGCCACGGCGCTTGAACTTCTTGTCGAGATGGCGGGTCAGGGCATCGATCGGCTCGTAGTAGTGGTTGTCGACGTCGATCGCCTTGTAGTCCAGTGTCACTATTCCTGTCCTTTCAACGGCGGGAAGTTAGGTAGACGCTTCTCGAAGAAGCTCGTAATACCCTCGATGAAGTCGGGCCGAAGCATCGACTCGTGCATCAGCTTCTCGGCCACCGCACTCGCCTCGAACACATCGCGCATGGTGTCTGCGTACACCTGCTGCTTGATCACCGCCAGAGAACTGGGCGCGCAATTCGCGGCGATGTCCTCGGCGTAGGCGATCGCCCGCGGCAACAGTTCTTCGGGCGCCACGACCTCCTTGACCAAGCCGAGCTCTGCCGCCTCGTCGGCATAGAAAACCCGGCCGCTCAGCAGCAGGTCGAGCGCGGCGCCCCAGCCAACGACGCGCGGCAGGATCCAGGAGATGCCGTACTCGGCGATCAGCCCGCGCGGCGCGAACGAGGTGGTGAACTTCGCCCCGTCAGCGGCAAACCGGACATCGCACACCAGCGCCAACGTCAGCCCCATTCCGGCGCACGCACCGTTGATCGCGGCGATGACAGGCTTGCGCAAGGTCGTCACGAAGTGCGGATGGCGCGCGCCGACCAGCTTGCTGACGTCCGTCCCTTCGGCGGCGTCGACGGTGGCATTGCTGATCGTGTTCAGGTTCCCCATGTCCGCGCCGGCGCAGAAGGCACGGCCGTTACCGGTCACCACGATGGCCCTGACATCTGTGTCGGCCTCCGCGTCGTCGAGACGTGAGTAGAACGTCGTCGCCAAAACACCGCCCCAGCCGTTCATCCGCTCGGGCCGATTGAGTGTCACCACCGCGACGCCAGTGTCGCGGACCTCGTACAGGACCGGATCGCTTGGGCTGGACGCGACGGGCTCCGCGATGCGGTCGGGAATGCTCACCCGGCGGACCTCCTGAGTCGTGGGCTCAAGCTCGATGTATGCACATACTGTACACCTATCGGTAGTGCCTTCCGCAATCGGTTGGGGGCCCCCATGGCAGCGCTATCCGGCGATCAATCCGACGCGCTGATAGGCCGTGCGTATCTGTGCCCGTCCCTCGTCCGGCACCTCCGCTTGCGGGGGCCGCGAGTGCGGATAATCCCCGATCGGCAGGCCGAGCAGAGAGGCCGCGTACTTGAATGCGCCACCCCAGTGCGTGAAGTAGTCGGGGCGCCCTGGATAGCAGGTGAACCACGAGCGCATGTCGACGCCGAACTGGTCAAGCCCGGACTTCTCGGCGTAGTCCATCGCCTCGATCAAGTTGTCGTTCCAGATCAGGTCCCAGTATTCGGAAAGTATTGGCTGTTGCAGGGTTTCGTACAGATAGCCGGCCGTGCCGAACTGTGCCGGTCCGACAATCCCGGCACGCAGCCAGCCGGCGCGATAAACAGTCGTATCGCACTCCCAGATCACCAGTTCGGGCGCGAGCTCGTGCAGCATCCGGCTGCTGGCAGGCCGAAACGCGCCCTCCTTGGTGGCGCAGACGGCCGGGATCTCGTCGCAGATGCGTGCGCTTTCAGCGGGAGTCAACACGTATCCGGACGACGGCGAGTTGAACATGCCCAATGCGATGTCGATGCGGTCGGCGATGTAGCGGAAGAACTTCAGCACACCCTCGCCGCCGTGGGCCTCCATCATCGGTGTCTGGATGTAGACGATGTCGGCGCCCGCCTGCTCCGCATGCCGCGTCAGCTCGAGGCAGTCCTTGGCAGACATCGCGGCGGTGAGTGTGCCCAAGCGCGAGCTTCCTTGGCAGTCGCCACAATTCACTCCTTAGGTGAAATCACTTCCGCCGTCGACGTTGATGTTGGCGCCGGTCATGTACGAATTGCGCCGCGACG
>JAVRPG010000870.1:0-7744 GCA_032162325.1 Mycobacterium sp.
GCACGGGCTGATCCGAGCCGAGGTACTCCTGCACCGACCGCAGCTCGGGCACGCGCGGCGGCGTAACCGCGATCCAGTCGCCAGGCGTCAGCGACAGATCCTCAGCGACCACGCGCACCGCGACCGCCTCGGCCGGAATCGCCGACCGCGGGAATCGCAGATTCCGCCACGACGGGATCGGCCCGACGTCGTAGGGTACCAGCCTGCCCGCGGGAACCGGGGTGCCGTCCGGGCCGGGGCTCGCGTACTCCAGTTCGACCGGCTGGCCCTCGGTGCGCCCGTTGAAGACGCTGTCGCCGGTGATGGTGCCCGCGGCTGTCACAACGACGAGCGGATGCGCGTCGTCGGGACGGGGCAGTTGATACCAGGCGGATGTCAACCGGCTCTGCTGTTGTGGGCCCTCGATATAGGTGCCCGCCAGTGGAACCCGGGCGGGGTCGAGGCCGTACGGCAGCGGAACCGTCGACCCGTTGACGCCCGGCGCCTTGAGCTTGGTGGGTGCGTCCCAGTCGTAATCGGTGCCGGGCATCGGCAGATTCATCCGGATCGTCTCGGCGACAATCTTTTCCGGCACACTGTTGGGGGTGAAGCCCACCGGGCCGGCACCGCCGAGCGGGCCGAGCGGGCCGTAGTTGCCTGGCAGCGGCGCCAGGAAGCCGTCGTTGGCGTCGGGCTCGACGAGGACATCGTCGGCCAGCCCGCAGCCGCCGGTGAAGGCACGCAGATTGGCCCATCCGTTGGAGTAGGTCGGGTACTGGCGCACGATGCCCGCGACCATCGACCCGACGAAGACCACCACCATGAAGCCGGCGGCGATCGGGATGGGTGCCGCGGTCAGCGCCCGGGTAACCGGGTCCTGGCCCCAGGAGCGGTCGGCGAAGTGCAGCACGATCGCCCATACCGCCGTGATCGCGAACAAGATGAAGAACAGGAAACTGACGGTGATTCCGCCGATCTTCGGCATCGCGTTGTTGAACGGCACGCCGTAACTCGACACATACCACCAGCCATTGGTGCTCGCGAAGCACAGCGCGAGGAGGAAGAACACCGCGGCGACGAACGCCATCCGGTTGCGCGACCACCGCGTCACGGCCGGGGACACCAGAATCGTGGCCACCGCCGCCATCGCCGCGCCCACCGCCGCGAACAACCCGAAGTGATGAACCCACTTCGTCGGGGTGAACATCAGGAAGAACATCGTGCCCAAAATGATGCCTATCAACCGCCACACTGGGCCACGTGCCACACCGGGAACCCGTTTGCGCCGCAACATGATGAACATGGATGTGAACAGCGACAGCGCGGTGATCAGGAAGCCGAACCGACGTGACAGGGATCCGTCGACTGTTGGCAGCATCAGGTAGTAGTAGCGCAGGTTCTCGGTGTACCAGGCTTGACTCGGACCGATCGCGGTGCGAATCCTGGTGGCCTCCAACACCGTTGCGAACGTCTGATCGGCGAAAACGATAGTGAGCACCACGAATCCCGCCGCCAGCAGTGGTGCCACCAGCGGCCATGTTCCGATGATGCGGTGGCGGCGCACCAGGATTCGCAGGATCGGCCGGCCACCCGCCAGCAGCGCGGCAACCGCGATGAGCCCGGTGGGCTGCATGCCCAGCGTGAACGCCGCGGTCACGATCGCCAGCGCTGCCGGAGTCATCCGGCCGGAGATGATCGCGCGCTCGATCAGAACGTAGGTGATTAGCGAGCCCAGGGCGATCTGGCCCTCAGGGCGCAGCCCGTTGTTGAACGGCATCCATGCCGCCAGCAGCACAAGCCCCGCCGCCCACACCGCGGCCTTACTGGACGCGACCGCGGGGCCGAGCCGGGGCAGCACTTCCCGGGACAGCAATAGCCAGCAGGCCAGGCCGGCGATCAGGTCGGGCAGCCGCATCCAGATGCTGGCGTCGCTGACATGCGTCATCAGCGCAAAGACGTTGTAGTACCAGCCGAACGGGTCCTCCGGGCTCCCGAACCAGCGGAAGTAGTTCGACATGTAGCCCGCGGGGCCCGCGACGCGGGCCATCTGGAGCATGTAGCCGTCGTCGGACGAGTTCGCGCCGATGATGTGCCACACCAGGAAGCCACCGATCACGACGACGTCGGTAGCGGAGAACGTACGCCAGCGCTGAGGAATCCACCGCTGCATCCGGCGGCCGTCGAGCCGGTCAAGGCGCCACAGGGCGACCAGCGCGACGACCGTCGAGATGATCGCCAGCACCATCGCGGTCAGCTTCAAAGCCGTTGGCTTGGTGGAGAACCGGGTGTCGATGACCGCCGACGCGCTCAGTCCGGGCGGGGCGGGCCCGGTCAGGTCGGTGAAGATGCCGACGATCGACGGGCGCAGGTTCGGGTCGGCGAAGCCGGTCCGCTGTTCTGAGCCCGTCGTCGGATCGGTGAGCCCGACGAAGGTGGCGAAGGTGCCTGCCTCCGACGAAGTGATCTCGATGCGCTGACAGCCGGGCGCAACCACACGCTCCCGCGGCACGCTCGCGACCACCACATTGCGGTCGGTGATGTCGACGCGCTGACTGTTGACGTTGACGAACAGCGACTGCAGAGCCGCCTGCTTGCCGTCCTTGGGCGCGGTGCTCAGCACCGTGCCTCCTGCCGGCGGCATCGACCGGATCACGTCGCAGGGCACCGTGACCGTCATGCTGACCGGCACCTGCGAAATCAGCGGGGCGGTAACGTCATTCAGTTGACCGTTCTGCGGCCAGTTCAGTGTCGCGGTGGTCTGCACGACGGGCAGCAGCGGCGTGGCGACCGACAGCACAAAGCCGATGAGGCCGGCGATCGTCGCCACCCACCGGGCGATCTTCACATCGCGCGCCGCGCCTGCGGCATTGCGTTCCGCAATGGCTACCGTCATGGCAGGGCCCTGATCGGTCCGTTGCGGCTCCAGCCGAACACCCGCGCCGTGCCTTGGTCGATGACGGCGTTGGGCGCGTCCGACGCGGGCACGACCCTGTCGTAGTGCTCGATCCAGCCCCAGTCGCGGTACCAGTCGTCGCGCAGATAGGTCGGAACGGTCGACGTGCGCAGCAGTGCCTGGATGAACAGGAACGGGCCGCCGCCCTCGGCGGCCTGCCACTGCTTCGACGACACCACCACCTGCTTGAAGTTCGGAAGGATGCGGTACTCCGGGAGTTCGGCCACACCGAGATGTTCGGAGAACGGGCGCTGGCAGGGGAAGTTGGCCGCGGTGGCGATGTCCATCAGCACGGGCGTCTGTGACCCGAGGAGTTGCTGCGCGGTCTCCAGCACCGGCACGCGTGGCGGCGTGAACGCGAACCACTGGTCGGTGGACAGGTTCGGGTCGTCGGCGACGATGCGCGCGACGTTGGCCTCCGGCGGGGCCCAGGCCAGTGGGAAACGCAGGTTGCGCCAAGCCTTCTGAGGGAAGATGTCGATCGGTTGCACCGAGTTCAGCGGTTGGAAGCTGCCGTCGGGGCGCTGCACACCCCATTGCAGTTTGAGCGACTGGCCGTAGTTGAACGAGCCGTCCTCTTCGTAGTACCAGATCGCGCCTGCGGCGGCGACCGTCACCAGCGGACGATCGGCGGTGCGGGGCGGCAACTGATACCACGCCGAGGTGACCTTGGCCGCGACGGTGTTCTCGTTGTAGCTGCCCATCACCGGCGTGCGTTTGGGGTCGAGGCCGAACGGCAGATAGACGTTGGATCCGTTGACGCCGACGGGCCCATAGCCGCCGCCGGTCCCCGCGGCATACCCGATCCCGATGTTCGGCTCGTTGGGAGACCCGGGGGAGTTCACGGTGCCGGGGTTGGCGGTCACCGGCTCGGCCGGTTCCAGGGTGTCGCTGACGCCGTCGGGGGTGAACCCGACCGGGTTTTCCCCGCCGAGCGGACCGTAGCGGCCGAAGCGTTGACCCGGAACCGGTTGCAGCAGACCGGCATTGGTGTCGGGTTCGACGAGCACGTCGTCGGCCATCGCACAGCTGGTCTTCGACAGCCCCGATGCCAGCGCGTCGACGTTGGCCTTGGCGGTGGTGTAGACGGGGTACCGCTGCGCGGCGCCCTTGGCCATCGAGCCCACTTCGAGCACGACCATGATGACCGCCACCACCAGCAGCGGCGTGGACGCCAGCACCCGGTTGCGGCGGGTGTTGGCGACCTCGGTGTGTCCGGTGTAGTCCATCCGGAAGTGCAGCCACCCGGCGAGCAGACCGGTCACGATCGCCAGCCCCAAGAAGATGCCCGTCACCGGGATCCCGACGATGACCGGCTGCTTGTCGAACCACGGCACGCCGTAGTTACCGACATAGAACCAGCCGTTGATACCCGATGTCGCCCAGGCCAATACGAACAGCAGCGCGGTCACGTACAGCGCCAGGTTTCGACGGTTGTGCAGCCCGACCCTGGCGAATGCGAATGCCGTTACGCCGCCCAGTGCGCCCGCGAGGCCGGCGAACGCGCCGAACTGCACCGCCCATTTCGTCGGCGTGAAGGTCAGCAGCAGCAGCCCCACCGCCGTCGCACCGATCAAGCGCCACGCCGGGCCCTGCGCCATGCCGGGGACACCTCCCCGCCGCAGCAGCACCGCCAGCATGCCGAACAGGCAGAGCAGCAACACCAGCACGGCGAAGCGACGGGTCAGCGATGAGTCGGCGCTGTCCTCGACGGTCAGGAAGTAGTAGCGCAGGAAGTCCTGATACCAGGGGATGGTCGGGCCGATCTTGTACTTGATGCGGGCGGATTCGGCGACCGTGGCCAGCGTCTGGTCGCGGAACATGACCACGAAGATCAGGCTCAGTGAGGCGGCTAACGGCGCGAGCTGGGCGAGGAGCCCGTCGACGGCGCGCCTGCTAACGATGATCCGGGCGACGGCCCGCGCGCCGACCAAAAGCGGGGCCAGCGCGATAAGGCCCTGCGGCGCGAGCGTCACGCTGAAGACGGCCACGATCACGGCAATCGCGGCGGGCCACAACCGGCGGGTGGCGATGGCGTTTTCGACCAGCACCCACGCCGCGAGCGTGCCGAACGCGATCAGCGGCTCTGGCCGAAGGCCGTTGTTGAACGGCAGCCACGCGGCCAGGAACACGGCGCCTGCCGTCCAGACCGCGACCCGGTTGTTCGCCAGCCGCCTGCCGAGTCGCGGCAGCACACAGCGGCTGATGATCAACCAGGTGGCGATCGCCGCCGCCGTGGCGGGCAGCCGCATCCACACGCCGGCCGTACTGATCGCCGCCAGGTGTGCGAGCACCGACTGGTACCAGTCGAACGGCGCCTCGGTAGCGCCGAAGAAGCGGTAGTAGTTGGGCGTGTAGCCGGCATCGCCAGACACCCTGGCGATGGTCAGGTTGTAGCCGTCGTCGGACGACGTCGCGCCGATAACGTGCCAGAGCAGCAGGGTGCCGACGACCCCGATGTCGGCCAGCCACGTGGACGGGCCGACCCGCCAGAACCGTCGCCAGGCGAGTTGAATACGCCGTCCCGCCTCAGCCCCAATGTCGCCGCCGGAGCGGCTCCGGCGGTCAAGCACCGCCAGCGCCGCGATCGACGCCACCACACAGATGACGCCCACCACCATCACACCCAGCTTCAGCGCCGTCGGCGCCGTGATGAACCGGGTGTCGATGTCGATGCGCGCCGACAGGCCCGGCTTGGCTGCGACCTTCAGGTCGGTGAATACGCCGGCCACCTGGGGGCGTTTTTCGGCCGCCAGCGTCCCGGTCGCGCCCGGTATGCCGACGAAATCGGCGCCAACGGAACCGACGTTGGCCCAGACGTGCAGGGTGCTGCAGGCTGGCCCTCCGGACTGGCCAGTCACGGCCGCTCTCGGCGCCACCGCGGCCACCGAGTCACGGAAGGCGACGACGACGGCGTCGGCGTTGGCCGTGACGAACAGCCCGTTGCGGGTGGCCTGGATGCCGCCGGGCGGGATGGT
This sequence comes from Mycobacterium sp., assembly GCA_032162325.1. Lineage (GTDB taxonomy): Bacteria > Actinomycetota > Actinomycetes > Mycobacteriales > Mycobacteriaceae > Mycobacterium. Next base: position 5,911 of record JAVRPG010000870.1, read on the forward strand.
GGACAAGACCACGCCGCCGGCCGCGGGCAGGGTGGCGATCGTCCGACAGGGGATCGAGACGTCCAGGGCCTGCGGGGCACCGGACACCAGCGGCGCGGTGACGTCGCTGATCAGCCCATCAGTGGCTGGTGCCTGCGGCCACACGATGGTGGCCGTGGTCTGCTTGACCGGCAGCAGCGGCACCAGCCCGCACAGCACCACACCCGCGATGCCCGCGATGACGGCGATCAGCCGGGCGATGCGGTGGGCAGGCACGAGGCTCGATGGTAGGCGACGGACCTAATGGCGCAGTGGTGCCGGGCTCCACAGTCCGCTACGCGTTGCCGAACCGAGATCGAGCCGCGCCGGCTGCGCGTTCGGGTAGTACGGCGTGAGCTGCTGCAGCGCGCCCCAGTCGCGGAACCAGTCGTCCTTCAAATAGGTGGGCACCGTGGTCGGCCGCAGCAGGAGTTCGGCGATGCCGAGCGGCCCGCCGCCGAGGTTGTCCATGACCGGAGAGTTGGCTTCCGCGCCGAACCGGTCCGGCAGGATCCGCCACTTCGGTACCTCGACGACGCCGTACTGATGGCCGAACGGGCGTTGGCACGGGAACGCCATCCCCACCAGCCAGTCCAGCAGCACCGGGTCCTGCGAGCCGACGACGTCCTGCAGGGTGCGCAGCTGCGGGATGCGCGGAGCGGTAATCGCGATCCAGTGTTGCGGGTTGAGGTCGTCGTCGGTGGCGACCAGCCGCACCTGAGTGGCTTCGCGCGGTATCGCGGCAAGCGGGGCACGCAGGTTGCGCCAGGCCGGTGCGGAGCCGACGTCGGCGAACCCGATGCCGCCTGCAGGCTCGCCCTTGTCGTTGGCCCATTGCACGGTGACCTCGCCGGGATCGAAGCGCCCGGCCGCGGAGACCACGAGCAGCGGGCCTGCCTGATCGCGGGGTGGCAGCCGGTACCACGCCGAGCGCAGCGCCGCCGGCTGCTGGGTGCCTGCGCGCCAGCTGCCCATAACGGGCGTGCGGGCGGGATCGAGGCTGTACGGCAGCCGGGCCCTCGACCCGTTGACACCCGCTGCGACGGTGGTGCCACCCTCGGTGCCTGCCTCGTTGGCGCTGACGGTGCCGGTCTCGGTGTCGGCGAAGTTCGCGGCGCCGGGGTTCTCCATAACCGGGTCGGCGGAGACGTCACTGGGAATGCCGTTGGGGCCGAAGCCTTCTGAGGTAACGGCGCCAAGCGCCTCGCCGACGGGCACGCCGATGGGGGTCAGCAGGCCGGCGTTGGGGTTCTGCTCGACCAGGACGTCGTTGGCCAGGCCGCACGTCTTGCCGGTGAGCGCCTCGAGATTCGATCGGCCGTTGCTCCATGCCGGGTACTGCTGCGTCATCCCCAACGTCAGCGTCAGCACCTCGAACAGGACCAGTACCCACGCGGCAATCGCCAACGGGCTCTGCACAATTCGCTGCCAGGCGCGCCGGGTCGGTGGCGACTCGTCGCGGCCCGCGAAGTGGAACCACGCCGCCACGAGCAGGGCGACGAGCGAGAGGCCGAGAAGCATGGTGGTGAAGCCGAACCTCCACTCCGGGAACTGATTCGACCACGGCACACCGAAGTTGGAGACGTACCACCAGCCGTTGACGGTGGCGAACGACAGCGCCATCACGAACAGCACGGTGGCGGTGAACACGGCACGGTTGCGACGCGATTTCATCGCGGCGGCGGTGATCGCGACCGCGGCCAACGCGCCAAGCGATCCCGCGAGCCCGGCGAACACCCCGAAGTGGTGGGTCCACTTGGTGGGGGTGAACATCATCGCCAGGAACGAGATGATGGTGATACCGACGATGCGCCGG
>JAVRPG010000871.1:0-4858 GCA_032162325.1 Mycobacterium sp.
CGCGCCGCCAGTATCCCGAGATGGACGCGGCCCACTTGGCGTCGACGCCGCGTTCCTTGCGGATGTAGGGCCGCAGGTTGTGCATGACGGTCTGGGCCTCGCCGTGGATGAAGACCTGCACCTGCCCCGGCAGCCAGGCGGCCTCCTTCACCGCGGCGATCAGCGGCGCGTTGTCGCCCGCCAGGTCTTCCGATACCAGGTCGGCCCGGCCGCCGCGGTAGATCCATCTCACCTCGACACCAGCAGGTGCTTTGAGCGCGATCTCGTCCTCGGGCCCGGCGACCTCGAGGAAGACCTTGCCAATTGCGTTGTCGGGCAACGCCTCCAGCGCGGCGCCGATCGCTGGTACCGCCGCCTCATCGCCGGCGAACAGGTGCCAGTCGGCCGCGGGGTCGGGCGCGTAGGCGCCGTTAGGGCTCGTCAGATAGGCCGGTGTACCGGGTGTGGCCGCGGCCGCCCACGGCCCGGCGACGCCGTGCTCGCCGTGCACGACGAAGTCGATGGCGATCTCACGGCGCTCGGTGTCGACACGGCGCACGGTGAAGGTGCGCACCGTGGGCTGCTGCTCGGCGGGTAAGCCCTTGAAGCTGTCCAGCGTGAGCGGCTGCGGCAGCGCGCCGACGTCGACGCCGTGGTTGACGAAGACGATCTTGACGTAGGCGTCGGTGAACTCGTTGGGCGTGAACGAGTCGAACCCCTTGCCGCCGAGGACGACGCGGATGAGGTGCGGTGTCAATTGCTCGCTGCGCACCACGTCGAACGTGTGCACCGGACGTCCTGCCACTGTTCCTCCAGACTCGTGAGCCGACCGCTTTATTAGCCGACCTCATCGAGGATACGAGCGTGGCCGAAGCGGTGGCGGGCTACCTTGCCAGCACGCCGGCCGCCACCTTGGGCTGCCAGTCGCTGGTCAGCAGTGCGCCGAAGTTGTCCTGTTCGTCGTCCTGCTCGGCGGTGTTCACGTCACGGATGGAGAAAATGAACGCCGGACCGCTGAGTCCGGACTCCGACGCCTTCCACAAGATGTCGGTGATCTGGCGGGCCTGCTCACGATGATGAGCAGGACGACGGTCGCCACTCGAGCAACGATCCTGCTCATCCGCTTGTGCATGGCGGCCAACTCACCGGAGCGCGAGTTTCCAGCGCCCTCCCGGGGAGACCACCAGACCCGCGATCTCCAGCATCGACAGCGGACCCAGCACCTGCGTCGGTGGCAAACCGGACGCGACCGCGATCTCGTCGGCGGTGCGCGCACCGCGGGCCGGAAGCGCGTCGTAGACGCGTTGCTCGTTGTCGGCGAGACCATCCAACAAGGACGCCGGCCGCTCCTCGTCGGTGGCCAGCTCGCCCACATGCCCGACGAGCTCCACGACCTCCTCGGCGCGAGTGACGACAGTCGCGCCCGCACGCAGCAGCACATGACACCCAACGGACGCCGACGACGTAACCGGACCGGGCACCGCGCAGACCCCGCGACCCAGCGCCCGGGCCCACGCCGCGGTGTTGGCAGCGCCGCTGCGTGCACCCGCCTCGACGACCACGGCGGCTCCGGACAGTGCGGCGACGAGCCGGTTGCGCGTCAGGAACCGGTGCCGCTGGGGCCGAAGGCCCGGCGGGTACTCGGTGACGAGCAGGCCTTGCTCGCCGATCCGATGGAACAGGGCGGCGTGGCCCGTGGGGTAGGGCACGTCGATGCCGCCGGCGAGTACCGCGACGGTGAATCCGTCGGCCGCCAGTGCAGCCCGATGCGCCGCTCCGTCGATGCCGTAGGCGCCGCCGGACACCACCGCCGCATCCCGCTCCGCCAAGCCGGCGGCCAGCTCCGCGGCAACATGCTCTCCGTACACGGTGGCGGCGCGAGTTCCGACGATCGCCGCCGCGCGGTGCGCCACCTCGTCGAGCCGTGCCGGCCCCGTCACCCACAGCGCCAGCGGTGGATGCGCTTCCGGCCGCTGCGTCGTGTCGACTCCGGCGAAGGCCGTGAAGGCCAGGAACGGCCATTCGGCGTCGGCAGCGGTGACCAAGCGTCCACCCAGTCGCTCCAGTGTTGCCAGATCTTCTGCAGCACAGTCGATCTCATGGCGTGCCTCGGTGAGACGCATCAGGTGATCGTCGATCGCGCGTCGCTTCACTCGATCGGCGGCTTCGACGGGTCCCACGCACGCCACGAGTGCTGATAGTTGCGGGCAGGGTGGTTCGACGACTCGCGACAGGTAGGCCAGCGCGCGCATGACGGTATCGCTCATCGCGCACCACCCTGGCGGAAACTCAACGCCGTCGTGACCTGCTGGAGCCCGGGTGAGGTCCGCCCGGCGAGATCGGCCAGCGTCCACGCGACCCGCAACGTGCGGTCGACGCCTCGGATGCTGAGCAGACCGCGGTCGAGCGCGGTTCGCAGCGGCTCCATCGCGGCCGCCTCCGGTCGAAACTTGCGCCGAAGCAGTGCACCGCTGACCTCAGCATTGGTGCGGATTCCGTGTGGCCGCCACCGTTGTTCGGCGACCGCCCGCGCGGCCGCCACCCGTTCCCGCACGGCGGCCGTCGACTCGCCCTCCTCGACGGCGAACGCACCCGCCCGCGCCGTGTGCATCTCCACTCGCAGATCCACACGGTCCAGCAGCGGTCCGGAGAGCTTGCCGAGGTAGCGCCGCTTGGCCATCGGCGCGCAGATGCAGTCCTTCGGATCCGCAGGCGCACACGGGCACGGGTTGGCGGCCAGCACCAACTGGAATCGTGCCGGGTAGCACGCGACCCCGTCACGGCGGGCGAGCCGAACCTCACCCTCCTCCAACGGAGTTCGCAGTGCTTCCATGGCGCTGACCCCGATCTCCGCGCACTCGTCGAGGAACAGCACGCCCCGGTGGGCACGGCTGACCGCCCCCGGCCGGGCCAATCCCGAGCCGCCGCCGACCAGCGCCGCAACGCTCGACGTGTGGTGCGGCGCCACAAACGGCGGCCGCGTGATCAGCGGCGTGCTGCCCGACAGCAGGCCCGCCACGGAGTGGATCGCCGTCACCTCCAGCGATTCACCTTCTGACAGCGGCGGCAGTAGTCCCGGGAGGCGTTGCGCCAGCATCGTTTTGCCGACGCCGGGAGGGCCGGTCATCATCAGGTGATGGGCACCGGCCGCGGCGACCTCGACTGCGAACCGCGCGTGCGACTGTCCCACCACATCGGCGAGGTCGACGACGGGCTCCGCCGCCGACGACGGAGTGTCGATCCGGTCGTCGAGTTGAGCCGGTCCAGTCAACCACTTGTGCAATTGCCCTAACGTGCGTACGCCCCACACCTCGACGCCGTCGACCAGGCTGGCCTCCGCGAGGTTGTCGACGGGGACCACCACGGCCGGCCAGCCTTCGCGCTTGGCGGCCAGCACGGCAGGCAGCACCCCTTTGACCGGACGGACCCGCCCATCCAGCGCCAATTCGCCTAACAGCACAGTCTTTTCGAGTCGCTCCCACGCCTTCTTGCCGTTGGCCGACAACACGGCGGATGCGAGCGCCAAATCGTATACGGAGCCCATTTTCGGTAGCGTCGCCGGCGATAGTGCCAGTGTCAGCCGCGCCATCGGCCAGCTGTGTCCGCAGTTGGTGATCGCCGCGCGCACCCGGTCCCGCGACTCCTGCAGAGCGGCGTCGGGCAGTCCGACGAGATGCACGCCGGGCAGGCCGGAGGTGATGTCGGCCTCGATCTCCACGATCTCGCCGTCGAGGCCGCGCACGGCCACCGAGAAGGCTCTGCCAAGCGCCATCAGCCGACTCCCTGCAGATGCGTGATCTCCGGCGTCCGGCTCCGACCGATGCGCACGCCGATCACGTCGATGCGCACCGCCGCCCAGCTGCCGTGTTGCGCCGCGAGCCACAGCCCGGCGAGCCGCCGCAACCGGCGCACCTTGTTGGCACTCACGGCCTGGGCCACGCCACCGAACTGGTCACTGGTGCGGGTCTTCACCTCAACGAACACCACGATGCGAGCCGCATCGTCGGCCGCGATCACGTCCAGCTCGCCGTATCGGCACCGCCAATTGCGGGTCAACACGCGCAGCCCGAGTGACGTCAGATGGTCAACCGCCAGTTGCTCGCCAAGTGCGCCGATCTCGGCACGGGTCAACGTCGTCATGCCGCCACCATGCGAATCGGCACCGACAACGCAACGACCGGAGCGCGCCGTTATCCCCAGTCACCAATCCATCCACAACCGCCGCGCGCACGGTTTTGCAGCCGTCAAAAAAGGGGTATACGGGGCCATGGTCGACAAGCCATTGCAAGGCGTCGCCGACAGAGCGACCGAAAGCGACGCGTTCGAGTACGCGGCCCGCGCCGGCTTCGCCGTCAGCGGTGTGTTGCATGTTCTCGTCGCGTACATCATTGCGCGTATCGCATTGGGGGCCGGCGGTAACGCCGATCAGTCTGGCGCGCTGGCGACGCTGGCCCGTCAGACTGGCGGCGCCTTGATTCTGTGGGTCGTCGCGGTGGGACTGATGGCACTGGGTCTTTGGCGGATCGCCGAAGCAATCGTCGGTTCCAAGCCCGGCGAGCGATCCGGGGGAGGACAGGACGACGATACCCCCGCCTGGAAGCGCGCCAAGTCCCTCGGACTTGCGATCGTGAACTTCGCGATCGCGGTTTCCGCCGCACGCTTCGCGATGGGAAGCGGTCAACAAAGTACTCAGCAAAACGCAGGCCTGAGCGCGCAAATGATGCAGTCAGGCTGGGGCAAGGCCGTCCTCATCCTGGTGGGCCTTGGGCTGGCCGCGGTCGGCGGATACCACATCTACAAGGGCGCATCGAGGAAGTTCCTCAAGGATCTGCGCGTCTCCGGCGGAACGGGGATCACGGCCGTCGGCGTCACCGGTTAC
>JAVRPG010000872.1:0-12438 GCA_032162325.1 Mycobacterium sp.
GCACCGTCTGCTGATACTCGAAGGCCTCACCGAACAAGGTGCGCACCCCGGACTTGTCGGCCAGCGCCATCACCTCGGTCAGCAACCGACTCTTCCCGATGCCCGGCGGGCCCTCGATGACCAGCACCCCCCCACGGCCCTGCACCAGCGCCGTAATCAGCGCGCCGATCACTTTCAGCTCGCCCGCCCGGCCCCGAATCGGCGGAGTCACCAGAGGCTGGCCGCCGACATCAAAAAGGCGGGTTGAAGGCCCCACGGGGTGTCCTGTCTACCGTTTGCTGGACTGCCACTGCAGTGCAGTCATTGTAGGCTTCCGCCCATCTACGCGGAACACACGTCGATGCTGCTCAGCGTGGCTACGCGATCGAGGGGTCCATGTCGTGCATGTGGCAGCCCTGGCGATTGACTGGAACGCAAACTAGTTACGGACGCACGCCATCGCGGCGCATCTGATGGACCAGGCTGGTTGCACGCTGCATAGCGTCTTCTTCGCTGGTCGAAACCGGTTCCCTTAACGTCATTAAGCCTGGCGACGGCGGGCTCGTTCGGCCGCATTGCGGTTGAGAGTCCCACCCCACGGTCGGTCCGCCGTGGATTTACGCAATCTAGCTTGCGCAATTTAGATTGCAGAGTTAGCCTGGTGGTATGGCCCGACCAGTGTCCCGATCCGCCGCCACCACCGCGCGCGAGGTAAAGGTGGTGTTCAGCCGTCTGCGTCGTCGTATCTACGGGCTGGCGCTCAGCGACGATCTGAGCGGCTCCCAGGCCGCGGTGCTGACCCGGCTACATAAGGAGGGCCCGTCATCGGCGAGCGCGCTGGCTTCCGCAGAGGCGGTCAGCCACCAAGCGATCGGCGCGATCCTGGCGGTCCTTGAGACACGGGGTTACATCCAACGCAGCCCCGACCCCACCGACGGTCGACGACAACTCGTCTCGTTGACCGCTGCCGGGGTGGCGCAAGCCGATAACACCACCTCGGCACGGGAGGAATGGCTAGCCCGGGCACTGCAGGACCGACTTACCGAAGACGAACGCCGAGTAGTGCGGCATGCGATGGCGCTTCTAAACCGACTCGCCGAACCCGATTCGGCAACAACACATTAAGGGAGTCACCATGGAAATAGGTTTTCACTTCGTCAACTTCGACGTGCCAGGCGGAGTGCAGGCGCTGCCGACCACGCTCGCGGCGGCAGCGAAGGCCGCTGAACAAGCCGGCGCTTCCTGGTTCACCATGGCCGACCACTTTTTTCAAATGGATGACCACTGGCCCGCCGAGGCGCCGATGCTTGAGATCTACACCTGCCTGGGATACCTGGCCGGCCAGACAGAGCGGATCAAGCTGGTGGTGCTGGTCAACGGCGTCACCTACCACTACCCGGGTCTGTTGGCCAAGACGGTGACCACTTTGGACGTGTTATCGGGCGGACGGCTGGTATTCGGCCTCGGAGCAGCCTGGTATGAGCGCGAATGCGTCGGCCTGGGCGTGCCCTTTCCCCCGCTATCAGAACGCTACGAGCGGCTGGAAGAGACCCTGCAAATCTGCCGCCAGATGTGGAGTTCGGACAACGGACGCTACGACGGAAAGTACTACCAGCTCGCTGAGACGCTGTGCTCCCCGCAACCGATTCAGCGGCCCAACCCGCCGGTCCTACTCGCGGGAACCGGGGAGCGTAAAACATTGCCTCTGGTAGCGCAGTACGCCGACTCATGGAACGGCGGCTTCGAAACCGTCGAAGAAGCAGCCCACAAGATCGACGTGCTCTACCGCCATTGCGACGCGGTCGGCCGCGATCCCGGCGAGATTCAAAAGACCGCAATCATGATCATCGACCCCATGGCCGACCTCGACGGATTCCTGCGCACCGCAGAGCAATACGCCAGGCTGGGCTTCGACTTGATCGATGTCATGCCGCCGGTGGACGAGACGGATCCGGTGGCGTTCGCCAGCCGTCTGGGCGAACACGTGATACCGCGGGTGGCTCAAATGAGCGTGGCCGAAAACAGCGCGGCGAACACTAACCGGCGCGCGCTGCGCGGTGGCGACCCCGAATCGGCTGGGCAACACAGAGGTGCTGACGGTGGTTGAGAGCAGCACCTCCTGTCCGGACACGTTGCGCGGCAGCGAATGTCCCACCCATGAGTCGGAACTCTCTGAGCCATGACCGAATTCGCCAGCCTACCGCCCGTCACATCTGATGGGCTGAAACCGACAGTCGCTGCTGTGGCGAAGGCCGTGGCTGATCGAGCCGACGAATTAGTGGATGCGCTGGGCGAGGCCGTCATCCGGAAGTCAGGCCTCTCCGAGGTCACCGTAGTCCTGCCGCACGACGACGTGCGTGACGCGGTGTGCAGGGCCAACATCCGGTCGATTCTGGCGGCGATGGTGGACGAAACTCGGTTCGACTCGGCACCGGCAACGAAGATCGGTGTCCAGAGAGCCCGCACCACAACGGCCTTATCGTCGCTAATGGCAAGCGACCGAATCGGTTTCCGTCATCTGTGGGACGTCGTGGCCAATGAGACGGCCAGCCACCTGAGCATCAACGGTGACCCGCTGCGCAGCCTGACGCCGCGACTGCATGCAGCCGAGGAGCTGTACATGGACGCCATGGTGGCTGGCTACCGCGACGAGCTCAAACGTCAGGTGCGTGGTGAGACACCGCGGCGCACGGTTCTCATTGACTCGTTGCTGCACGGCCGAATTCTCGACGACTGGAGCTTGTGGGAGGCGGCAAACCTCCTTCGGCTGCCACGTCAGGGTCCTTTTGTAGTCATCGCCGCCGACGTTCCCGCTGTGGGCACCGAGGCTCTCCCCGACATCGAATGCAAGCTAGCCAGTCTGGATGTGTATTCAGCGTGGCGGTTGCTGCCCGATGTGCAGATTGGCATCACGCACGTCAAGTCCGACCTCAAGTTCGACGATGTTGTCGCGCTGGTGTGTCGCATGGCGGCCGCCCGCGTCGGGGTTAGCGCCCGCTTCGACGACCTGCGCGACACGGCACACGCCCTGCACTGCGCCAAAGTGACGCTGCGGGGTCGCGCCGACCCCGCGTCGGGGGTCTCGGTGTTCGACGGCTCCATCCTCGCCACCGCCGTTGTCAGCGCCCCCGAGATTATGGTCAAATCCGTCGGCAACGTGTTGGATGGTTTCCGCGATCTACCGGACGAGGAGTGCGAGATCCTCTTCGACACGTTTCGGGCGTGGCAGGACAACGACTCCTGCGTGCGCGCCACCGCGCAACAACTTACTGTTCATCCCAACACCGTGCGACACCGACTACGCCGAATCGAGAAGCACACCGGCCGATCCCTCTCGCGGCCACGTGATCTCGCCGAACTATGTTTGGCGTTCGAGGTGCATCGCCGGCTCATGTAGCCGAGACCGTCGACGAGCCGGCTCAATGCCCTTGTTGGCGAGCCGATTCCAGCTGAGTCAGCCGTCGGTAAGCGTAGGCCTCGGTCATCTCGATGGTCGCCGTTGAGTCGGTGCGCGCACTCCTGCCAGCGATGGTGGATGAGTTCGCGGCCCTCCTCCCACAGCAGCGGGCGGCGGTGATCAACGTCCGGCCCGATCCATACTTCGGCCCTGCTGTCATCGCGTTGCTGGGCCGCCATCGCTCTCCTGCTCGACACTTGGACGGCGTACATGTAGCCATGTACAGGGTACAGTTGCACTATGGCGAACCGGAGAAGCGGATCCGTGGCCCGCGAGCGGCTGAGTCGCGATTCCATCGTGAACGGGGCCATCGCGTTGGCCGACGCGGAGGGCCTCGACGCGGTGACCATCCGGCGGCTCGCCCAGGATCACGATGTCACCCCGATGGCGTTGTACTGGCACTTCAAGGACAAGGGCGAACTGCTGGACGGCATTGCCGAACGACTCTTCGCCGACGTCCGGCTCCCGACGCCGTCCCCCAAGCCCTGGCCCGAGCAATTGCGGTCAATCCTCGAAGCGCTATTGGACGCGCTGCGCCCCCATGCCGAGGTGGCGGGCCTCGTCTACGAGCGCGTGCTGTCCTCGGAGGCCGGGCTGACCCTGGCCGAACGCACGCTGGCGCTGCTGCGGCACGCGGGACTATCCACCGAACGGGCCGCCCAGGTCGGCGGATACCTGCTCAACGCCGTCGCCATGCTTGTGACCACCGAGCCGGGGCGAGAGCACGGTTCCGACGCTGAGGCCCGTGACGACGCCATCCACCGCAAGACCGCGTCGTTGAGCGTGCTGCCCCTGCGGCGTTATCCCACCGTCGTGTCCTCCGCCGGCGTGCTGGCCGCGTGCCCAAGTCCGGACGCCTACTTCAGCCTCGGACTCGACATGCTGATCGCCGGCGTTACCGCCATCGCGGACGACGGTCCGCCCGCGGCGAACCCGGCCTGACCCCCTAAGACGGACGCTTCGCATCCCAGCGTTGACAACTGTACGTTGTATATGATTACCTGTACACAGTACAAGTACGACGTACACCAACTCCAAGCGAATGGCGCGACGCCCAGATGAATGAGAACCGAACAACACTCCGGCGCAACGCGCTGTCCGAGCCGCTTGCCCTGCGCAGCGGCATCATCCTGCCGAACCGGCTCGCGAAGGCCGCGACCAGCGAGCATCTGGCCGACCGTCGCGGGGCACCGACCAACCAGCTCATCACCGCCTACCGGGCGCTGGCGCTCTCCGGCGCCGGGTTGTTGATCAGCGGCAACGTCATGGTCGACGGTGCGGCGCTGGAAGCGCCGCGCAACGTGGTGATCGAGGACGGCCGACACCGCGAGCAATTGCGCCGGTGGGCCGCGGTGACCGAGGGCACCGATGCGAAGTTCATCCTGCAGCTGTCTCACCCAGGGCGGCAGACCATGCGCGGCAACCGGCTGCCCGGGCGTCGACAGGACGTCGTCGGCCCGTCCGAGGTGCCCCTCGCCGTGGGCGCCGCTGGGCTGTTCCGCGCGCCGCGCGCCCTGTCCGCGGCGGAGATCACTGCGATCATCGCCCGCTTCGCCCGCGCCGCCCAAATCGCCGACGACGCCGGCTTTCACGGCGTGCAGATCCACGCCGCGCACGGCTACCTGTTCAACCAGTTCCTCTCGCCGCTGGTCAACCAGCGCACCGACCGTTGGGGCGGCTCGCTGGAGAACCGTATGCGACTGCTCGTCGAGACGGTGCGAGAGATCCGGGCGACGACTTCTGCTCGGTTCCTTATCGCCGTCAAACTGAATTCCGCCGATTTCCAGCGCGGCGGCTTCGACTCGGACGACTCCCTTACCGTCGCGCGCGCCCTGGAGAAGGAAGGCATCGACCTCCTGGAGATCTCGGGCGGCACTTACGAGAGCACCGCCATGGTCACGGGCATGCCACAGCGAGAATCGACGCGGGCGCGGGAGGCGTACTTCCTCGAATTCGCGGAACGGTACTCGAAGGAAGTGTCGGTTCCGATCATGCTGACGGGCGGATTCCGCACCCGGCAGGGCATGAACGACGCACTGGACAGCGGTGCCGTCGACGTCATCGGCCTCGCACGCCCGATTACCCATGAGCCGGATCTGCCCCAACGCCTCCTGGACGGAACCGCCGAAAAGAGCCTGGTGACGCCGAAGACCCTCGGCCACAAGAACATCGACGACCTCCTCAACAGCGCTTGGCACCAGCAGCAGATCGCCCGCCTAGGCCGTGGCAGGGCCGTGCGGCCCCGACGCGGCCCCGCGATCGCCCTCGCAATCGCCCTGCTCACCACCGCCCGGGATCTCCTACTTCCTCAGCTGGCGCCCCGTTGACCTCAGATTTCCCCCGACCCGGCGCTGCGGCGACCCGCCCGTAGCCCTGAACCCATCCCCGAAGGAGAAACATGGACCTACAACTCACCGACAAGGTCGTTGTCGTCACCGGCGCCGCCTCAGGCATCGGGCAAGCCAGCGCCCGCCTGCTCACCGATGAAGGAGCCATCGTCGTCGGTGTCGACCGCGATCCGATCGACATCGGCCCCCGCGCCTGCGGCACCGCCGTCCAAGCCGACCTCACCGACCCCGCCACGCCAGACCGCGTGATCGCCACCGTGCTCGAACAGCACGGCCGGATCGACGCACTCGTCAACAACGCGGGCGGGCTACAAGCCCGCACCAGCTTCCTCGACATCACCGACGAGCAGTGGCTGGCCACCTTCAACCTCAACTTCCACGCTGCCCGCCGCATGAGTCGCGCTGCGGTGCCCGCCATGCTTGCGGGCGGTGGCGGCAGCCTCGTCCACCTCGGCAGCGACTCCGCGCGGCTGCCGGAAGTCGGCAACCTCGACTACGCGGCGGCCAAACTTGCACTGCTGGCGTTGTCGACCTCACTGGCCACCGAGTTCAGCCCCCAAGGCATCCGGTCGAACGTCGTGGTTCCCGGACCCACCCGCACCCCGCTCTATGACCGGCCGGGCGGCTTCGGCGACCAGGCCGCCGAGGTGTGGGGCATAGACAAGGTAACCGCGATCACCCGCATGGTGACCGAAATCCGACCACTGCTCACTGGCCGGATGGGCCAGCCCGAAGACATCGCACAGGTCGTCGCATACCTTGTCTCACCGCTATCGCGCCAGGTCACCGCCGGCGAATGGAGCGTCGACGGCGGCGCGCAGCGCCAAATCTGACCCCACCATGAACAAGGAGAAGCCGATGAATACGCCCATCACAGACCCAAACTCGCCGCGCACATCACCACTTGCCGGAACGGTCATCGCCGAGAACTTCGCCGGTTGGAGCGCCGAAATCCGGCAGGAGTTCGCCGACAACGCCCACAACCACCAGGTCGGATCGGTGCTGCTATCGGAGACCGACCAGGTCAAGGTGTGGAGCATCCGGCTCGCACCCGGCGAACGGGTCCCGGCGCACCGGCACGTGCTGGACTACTTCTGGACCGCGCTCACCGACGGAATCAGCTTGCAGCACAACGACGACGGCACCACCCGCCGCGTCGTCTACCGAGCTGGCGAAACTCGGCACTTCTCCTTCCCCGGTGACGAGTACATCCTCCACGACCTGTACAACGACGGCCCAAGCGAACTGGCCTTCGTCACGGTGGAACACAAGGGCGAACGGAAACAGGACTGATGAATAGGGCTGAACCCTGCGGGTGCTCACGCCGGCGCGAACACCTCCCGTGACAGGGGCACGGCGGCGGCCATCCCTGCGTGCTGCGGTGTGACGACGGAGCCGAATCAGCCTGTGCGGCAATGGCCGACTGGGCACCGTGCGGAAACGGGGGCCAGACCGGAAATAGACCAGTCCGACCCCGGTCCCTACTACTTGGTGGGCGTGGCCGTGACGGTGGCCCTGCTCTTCCTCAGCCCTCGGCTTCTCACACCACCGCCGTCTCGGTGGTCAGCACCTCTGTGTGGAACGAGGTATTACATGAGCCGGCGGTGCACTTCGAAAGCCAAACATAGTTCGGCGACATCCTTTGGGCGCGAGAGGGATCGGCCGGTGCGTTTCTCGATCCGGCGCAATCGATGGCGCACGGTGTTGGGATGGCAAATAAGCACCTCGGCGGCGCTGCGCACCGATGCGTCGTTGTCCTGCCACACCCGAAACGTTTCAAACAGCATCTCGCGGTCGGCATCGGGGAGATCGTCAAAGCCGCCCAACGCATTTCCAATTGATTTCACCATCACATCGGGGGCACTGACTGCCGCGGTGGCCAGAATCGAGCCGTCGAAGACCGTCACCGGCGAGGCCTGGTGTGGTCGGCCCCGCAGCATCACTTTGGCGAAATGCAGAGCATGCGGCGCGTCACGCAGATCGTCGAACCGCGCACTGACGCCGACGCGATCCGTCGCCAGCCGACTCACCAAAGCGAGGATCTTGTCAAGATGGCGCTCAGAATTGACATGCACGATGCCGACCTGCAAATCAGGTTGGAGCCGCCATGCCGAATACACGTCCAGGCTGCGCAGCATTGATTCAATCTCCGGCAACGCCTCGCTCCCCATCGCGGGAACCTCCGCGGCGATGACCACGAACGGACCATTAGCCGGCAGCCGCAGACAACTGGCGACTTCGCACAAGCTCCAGCGATCGAGGACTCGCCCCTCGAGCAACGAATCAATGAGAAACGGACGCTGAGATGTCTCGCCCAGGAGCTGCCTGTTCTGCTCATCGCGGTATCCAGCCACCACGGCGGCGGCGATCAGTTCGGCAAAGCGGCTGATGCGGACCTCGGTGTCGGCCGCCATGGGCCCAGGTCGAAATGACCCAACCGCCGCCAGACCCCACACACGTCCATCGACGATGACTGGCACTCCCACCGCCGCGCGGACGCCCGCCTGACGCACGCGTGCGGCGAGCGGCCCGGGGAGGTTCTGGTAGTCATCTATTCGCGCGGGCCGGCCGGTGTCTTGCACCACCGTTGCCAAAGTGTTGCCCTCGATCGAGGTGCGAGTGCCCACGGGCCACTTGGCAAGCGCTGCGGGCTCGGCGGCAGCGGCCACGAGCGTAACCTCGCCCGTTGGCTCAAAGCGCCAAATTCCGGCGGTTTTCGCACCCACGCATCGGCGCATTTCGTCGGCAACGGCGCTGAATATCACTGGCGGTGCGACCCCCCGTGCGACCAGCGCGGCCACTCGCCGCAGGGCCGCCTGTTCGGCGGCGAGCCGGCGGTACTCGGCGTATAGCCGGACACTGTCGAGGGATTCGTCGAGCTGGCCGCCGCGGTCGTCGGCGGCTAACCCGCATTTCCAATTCCGCGCGGCCCGGTCGATATCGGCGCCCGGGGACGAATCGTTTGCAGCAGGGGCGTCTTCATACGATGGTGGTAATGCGTTGTTGCGCGGCGGATTGGCTCCGGTGGCGTGCGGGCCAAAGCGTGTCGCGTCCACCGCGGCGCTCGGCGCCCGCGACAGGTCGCGAGTCTTCACCTGGGCTGTGGTCATGAGCCCATCAATGAGTGCGTTCAGGTTGCGTGTCTGTCTGCTCACGGTCGTCCTCCCGGTTCGCTGGGATCCGTTAGCTTGTGTGAGCTATGACACAGCCACGGGAGTAAGCTGACCGTCTCAATGTGAGCAGAATGCACGTCTCAAGGTGAGACGTCGGTAGGCGGGGACGGCGAGCGCCGCTGCGGTCAGGCACGGGGTTGCGGTTGCTACCACCGGCGCGTCGGGGCGAGGTGTATGTCGGTGAGTTTCGAGGTTGACGTCCCCGCCGATGTCGGGCGGATAAGGGATCAGTTCTTGGCCGAAGGGTCGCTCGAGGAGACCTTGCGCGCCATCGTGCTCGAGTCCTGGCGTCGATCCCAAGCCCTGCGCGTTCACCCGGACCAGCTCGACCTGCCGTTTGTTGGGGAACCGTATGCCGATTCACGATTGGCGCAGGCTGCCGCGCCCGTGCTGCAGGGGATCACCGACGACCTGTCGGCACAGCCCGTGACAGTCATCCTTACCTCGGCCGATGGTGTGGTTGTGGAACGGTCCGTCTCGGAAGGGACCTTCACGAAGGCGTTGGACGCGGTTGCCCTCGCGCCCGGGTACAGCTACGCCGAGGAATTCGCCGGCACTAACGGCATCGGGACTGCTCTCGAAACTGGGCGGCCCACGTTCATCCGCGGCGGCGAGCACTTCGTGGGGCAACTGGGCAAGCTCGCGTGTGCAGCGGCGCCTATACGCGATCCGATAACGCACAGGGTGCTCGGTGTCGTCGATCTCACCTGCTGGGACAGGCACGCCGACTCTCTGTTGTTAGCGCTCGCCAAGGTCGCCGGCAACCAGATCGAAGACCGAATGAGGGCATCCGCCCGCGAGCGCGACACCGCGCTTCTGGATGCCTATCACCAGCACGCGCGGCGGTTTCCGCGGGGTGTGCTTGCGATCGGCGGCGAAGCCGTGCTGATGAATCGCTATTTGCGCCAGACACTCGACGCCAATGACCAGATCGCATTGCTCGAACACGCATCGGATCTGCTTGCGGCCAGTGCGCACGCTTCCCCGCTGGTTGTCCTGCCCAGCGGATCTTGCGCCAAGATCTCGGTCGCCAACCGTGCGCAGATCCGCGGCAGGACCAACATCGTCTTCCATGTCCAGCTATCCCTCCAGGCAACCGTGCACCGTCTCGGCATCCATCAACCAGCCTTAACCCACATTCCCGGCCTTGCCGGTCGCAGCAGCTTCTGGCGGCGCAGCTGCCAGGAGGTGGAGCGATGCTGCCGCGACCGAGACTGGGTAGTGATCGAGGGAGAGAAAGGATCCGGACGAGCGAAGCTCGCGCAGGCCGTCGGACAGTACGTCAAGCCGGGCAAAAATGTCCGCGTTCTGCGGAGTGAAACCTTCCCGACGGCAGCGCGTTTCGTCGCCGAGCTGGTAACCGGATCCGGCGACGACGACTTCGCATTGGTCCTCGCTGACGTCGACGACATCGCCGATGAGGTCCTGGAACCCGTCGCGTCAGTGCTGCAATCGCGCGCGGGTCGCGGATGGATCGCCGCAACCAAGAGTTCAGTGACACATTCCCAGGCGATCGAGACGCTGCTGCTGCCGTTCTTCACCCACACCGTCACCGTGCCACCGCTGCGACACAGGATCGAAGACATCGACGAACTGGTGCCCTGCCTGCTGCGCGATGTGGCCAGCGGTTCCGATGTTCGGCTCGCTCCCGATGCGATGCGGCAGCTGGCCAAGCTGCCATGGCCGGGCAACGTCGCCCAGCTACGGCGGGTTCTGATCGAAACCGTTGCGCGACAACGTTCTGGCATTATTACTGCCGATAAGCTGCCACCCGAATGCCGATCGGTCACCAGACGAAAGCTCACCCAGATCGAAGCACTTGAGCGCGATGCGATCGTGCGCAGTCTAGACGAGAACGGCGGCAACAAACGTGAGGCCGCGCTCGCCCTCGGAATGTCGCGAGCCACGATCTATCGCAGGATGCGGGATTACGGCCTCGCGTGATGTCCAATTTTGGCAGACTCGATTTTTCGTGCTTTGGTAGCCCGCGGATCGCCCTTGCCGGACAGGACCAACAAACGAAACACGCCCGGCGATAACCGGGAGTGTTTCGTGCAGGGTGGTTCTAGTGCGCGTGACCGTGCTCTTCTTCCTCGGCCGGTTTGTCCACCACCGCCGTCTCGGCGGCGGAAGATTACCGCCCTATGCACGCATTGGTCGTTATCCGACTCAGCCGGGTTGACGCCTCGCGTTGCCTCGCGACATGTGGCACGGCAGCGCGTTTGGAGCAGCGGGCCTGATCACTTGTGGGCACCGACGAGCGTGGCGACCTCGCCGGCGCAGCCCCAGCTCAGGGTGATCCCGGCACCGCCGTGGCCGTAGTTGTGCACGAGCCGTACCCCGGCACCGATAGCCTCGCCCTCCTCGAGGCGGACGGTCGGACGGCCGGGGCGCAGGCCGACCACCTGCTCCAACACTTGCGCGCCACGCAGCGCGGGCGCGAGGTCGCAGCAGCGCTCGACGATCGCCGCGCCGGCAACCGGGTCGACCGCGGTGTCCCACTCGCCTTTCTCGAGGGTGCCGCCAAGGATGCAGTCCTGCGCGCGAGGGTGCACGTAGGCGCGACCGCCGGGATGCTCTTCGTCGCGCACCGACATGGTCAGGCCGGGATTAGTCACCCGCATGATGCGCCCACGGACCGGGTACACGGTGGGGTCAGAAGCCAGTTCGAGCGCCCCCAGCCCGGAGCAATTGACTACGACGTCGACGCCTTCACTCAGCTCGTCCAATGATGACACCCGCCGCCGGATGAGTTCGCCGCCGAGGCTGCGGACCCGTGCCACGAGCCACGGGAGGTAGCGCGGCATCTCGGCCAGCGGCACGGCGAAGCGCAGCCCGTGCTGATAGCCGGCCGGAAGTTCGTCCGCTTGCGCCCGACGGACACCTCCCACGGCGGATGCCCACTCCGGATCGCCCGGAGCCTGCCGGTAGAGGGCCAACGACTCCCGCATCACCACTCCCGGCACCCGCGCCGCGGCCTGCTCGGCGAGCACCTGGAACGTTTCCCGGCCCCAACGTGAGACCCGTTCCCGGGGCCCGACATGCGTCGGGAACCACACCGCCGCCGCCAGCGCGGACGTGGTGGCCAGACTGGGCTCGGCGGCGACCAATTGCACCCGGTGCCCGGCCTCGAGCAAGGCAACGGCACTGGTAAGGCCGCTCACCCCGGCGCCGAGCACAGCGATCCTTGTCATCACTGAAGTGCTGGCACCCGACCTCACTTCCCACCAACCTGGACCTTGGAGACCTCTACCAACCTACCGAGGAGATGAACGCCGGCGGGCCAGCGGTCGAGCGGCAAGAGATACTTACCGCCATGGCCGAGAACAAGGTTCAGGGCCTGACAATCGGACAGATCGTTATCGGGGCGGCCTTCCGCTCATCCACGGCCTCAATGGGTTTCGGTTACATCAGACGGCGATGGACCTCGAAAGCCAAACACAGTTCGGCGACATCCCGTGGCCGCGAGAGGGATCGGCCG
>JAVRPG010000873.1:0-2766 GCA_032162325.1 Mycobacterium sp.
AGATCGTGCGGGACCTCGCCGAACGGGGTGTGCTCGACGGTAACCGCGGCGCGTACGTGTGCCACCGCGACATCGGCGACGTGGGTGTGCCCGCCACCGTCCAGGCAGCCATCGCCGCGCGCATCGACCGCCTCGATGCTGCCGCCAAACGCACCCTGAATGCCGCGTCAGTGATCGGTTTGCGGTGCAGCGAGGACCTGCTCACCTGCGTGCTGGGCGAGGCTGACGCCGGCGGCGCACACGGTGCCGCGCTGTCCGGCTTGGTCGGGGCCGAGCTGCTCGATCAGGTGATGTTCACACCCCGCGCCGAATATGCCTTTCACCACCCCCTTACCCGCACCGTGGCCTACGAGTCGCAGCTCAAATCAAACCGTGCCGACCTGCATCGACGCTTGGCCGCCGCGATCCAACAACGCGACCCGTCTTCGGCCGACGAGAACGCCGCACTGATCGCCGAACACCTGCAGGCCGCCGGTGATCTACATGAGGCGTTCAGCTGGCACATGCGTGCCGGAGCCTGGTCGACCTACCGCGACATCGCCGCGACGAAGACGAGTTGGCAACGAGCCCGCGAGGTCGCCGACCGGCTCCCCGCCGACGACCCGAACCAGCTCGCCATGCGGATCGCGCCACGCACACTGCGCTGCGGGAACGCGTGGCGCATCGGCGGCAATGTCGCCGACACCGGTTTCGACGAACTGCGCGAGCTGACCAGCGCCGCCGGCGACAAACTGTCGCTGGTCATCGGCATGGCCGGACAGCTGACGGCGCTCAGTTTCAACGATCGCATCGCCGAGTCGGCTCAGCTGGCCACCGAATGCGCGGCACTGATCGAATCGATCGGCGACCCGGCCATGACAGTCGGGCTAATGCCAGGACCTTTGCAGGCCAAGTTGCAGGCCGGCGAGGTGGTGGAAACACTGCGATTGGCTCACCTCGTCATCGATCTCGCCAACGGCGATGCCACCATGGGCAACCTCCTCGCCGGATCACCGCTGTCGTTCGGACTGATGTATCGGGGCTGCGCCGAAATGTACCTGGGGCGGCCAGGATTCAAGGACCACCTCGACCAGGCCATCGCGATCGCCCGCCCGGTCGACCCGACATGCTTTGCCGTGGTCGTTCTGTGGACCTACGTGAACATCACAACCGGGGCGCTCCTGCTCGACGACAGCGCGCTGCGCGATAGCGAGGACGCTCTGACCATCGCCGAACAATCCGGCGACGACTTCGCGCTCGCCTGTGCACTGGTTGCTCGTGGCGTAGTGCTGGTGAACCGGGACGGTCCGGATGGTGACGTCGGCTACGAGCTGCTCGCTGAGGCCCGCGAGATGGCGCTCGCCCACCGGTTCACCCGTTCTATCGTGCCGTTGGTCGACAGCCATTTCGCGTTGCGGAAGGCACAGACGGCAGACGTCGACGGCGCGATCGACCTGGCCCGCTCTGCCGTCATCAACATGTCCGCCTCGGGTGACAGGGCCTGGCCCGGATTCGCGACCACCGCACTGGTGGAAGCGTTGCTGCGCCGCGAGACCGACGGCGACGTCGCTGAAGCACAGGCCGCGATCGACCGGCTGGCGGCCATCCCGACCGATCCGGGTTTCGTCATGTACGAACTCCCCCTGCTACGGCTGCGGGCGCTTATAGCGCGGGCTCACGGCGACGAGATCACCTACCTGCAGCGCGTCCAGCGCTATCGCACCAGAGCCACGGCCTGCAGATTCCGAGGACACATGGCCATCGCCGAAGCGATGGCCTGAGAAAAACGAGAGTATGTCGATCTCGGGCGGCCGGACGGAGGAAGGCCTCCGGAACCGGCTGTCCGCCGTAGCCGATCGACTGAATGTGATCGGCCAGTCCACGGGCGGCTTTGTGGTGCAGAAGTATCTGGAGAGTCGCACGATGCTCCTGCCGGCGTATTGATTGCATCCACGCCCCCGCGGGGAGCTGTCGGATTCAACCTGCGCTTCATGAAGCGACGCCCATGGCATTTCACGCGAGCGGTCATCGCGGGAAAGTCGTTGCGTATTGTCATCGCATCAAGACACCCGAGCTTGCCCGCGAAAGTCACTTCTCCGCACAGACTTCCGACTCCCAGGTCGTGCATTACGCCGCGCGGCTCCAGGAAGAGCGCAGGAGCCGGGCTCTGTCGTCGGCCGGTTCGCTCGACTTAGAGGCGATCAACCCGGCTGGTCTCGTCCAGCACGGTGAAGTCTGTGCGTGGACCCTGGCCCGTGCTCCCGCTCGCTCCGGTGACGGTTCCAGATCGGCGCCTAATCTCGGAGCCGGCGACAGCTTCGCGCAGGCAGTCGTTTCGAACGTGCTGGTGCTGCCGATGTCGTCCCACCCTTGCAGGAAGTCACCGGGCACGCCGAGTACCGGCCGAGTACCGAAAGAACTGCGAGACTCCCGGGCTGGCGTCGGTCTCCTCGATCGAGGCGACCAGGCGCAGGTATCGGGCGTTAGTGGACTGGCCGCTGCGCTGGATGATGTCGGAAAGGCGCCCGGACGCGCCGGGGATCTCGTTCGTCGACGACTCGGGGCTCGACGGTCCACGCAGACAAGTTCAAGGCTCAGCCCCGATCCGCCGGCGCTGAGCCAGCCCGAAATCTGCCCACCAACCCCCGAGATCGGGGTCAACGGTCGACGTGGTCTTTGACCTGCTGTACCGCGTCGGCCGTCAGTCGCCCGATGACGGCTGCACGGACGCCCGGGTCCAGCGCCGAGATCGCGTCCTCGATCTGCTGGGTGGTCAGGTCGACGGTC
>JAVRPG010000874.1:0-5274 GCA_032162325.1 Mycobacterium sp.
CGATGCCAAGGCCGGTGCCGATCGGTGAGCCCAGCGGCATCACCGCAGCGCAGCCGGTGTCCTCCAGTCGGCGCGCCAGCACCGGATCGTCGTTGGTGTACGGCAGCACGACGAAGCGGTCGTCAGCCAATTGCTCAGCCGCCCTGACCAATTCGACGGCGTCGGGCAGCAGCGTGCGCTCATCGGTCGTCTGATCAGCGACCTCCACAGTTTCGTCGTTGATGCTCACTAGCATGAGTTCCCTCCCGCAGCAGCCCGCTCACGATCCGAGCGTGGCGGAGGAATGGACCGATGGCGATGTGCCCGCTCACAACGTCAACGACGAAATCCTGTGAGGGCGCAAAATGTGGGCGACAGTGTCTCAGGCGACGTTTCTGCGCGGCCGTTCAGCCTCTTTCTGTGTCTCCGCGATCTGAAAGCTGCGCCCCGAGAAGAACAGCACCGCCACAGCGGTCGTAATAGGCCAAACGGCCGCCGCGATGCCGATGTGGACGAAACCGCGACTCTCGCGGCCCAATATCGGAGCGATGGCCCGCGGAACCTGACGCCAGAAGAAGTTGTGCTCGATGCCGCCGCTGGGGTCAGCGACACAGTACAAGGCGTACGGCAACACCAGGTGGGCAATCCACCTGATCGTGGCGCGGCGGTCTCGACGTTGTTTCCAGCGATGGATCAGTGGCTCGTCGCCGACAGGAAACAGCACCGACACCAGGTTTCCTACCCCGACCCAGGACACAATCGGCACCGCGACGTTGGGAATCGTCACCACAAGCCGTGCGGGTGTTTCGAGCCACAGCGTCATGGCCGTCGCCGCAGCAAGAGTCGGCAGTCCGACGATCACGACCAGCGCCAGGTTCTTCACCAGCAGCACACGCCAGAGCGGAACCTCGTCGTGCAACGCCTTGCGCACCCGAATGTGGTCGGTGCCAAGCAGAGTGGTGGTGGTGACGTCGGCCAGGATGAACGACGAGAAGTAGGTGCCGATGACCCAGTCGTGGTGGCGGGGCAGGTGCAACGACTGGACCAGCAGCCACTCCAGTGCCAGGACTAGGTTGGCGGCCACACCGGAGAGCCACGATCGCGGCGGTGTGAAGGCCCACCGGACCTCGGCGGCCACCGCCGAAGGCAGGGCGAGTTGCAGACCCTGCGCGGCCTTTTCCGCGGCGGCTGGACGCCTCGTCCTGGTGGAGGGCACCCACCGATGAGCGTGCTGCAACCTCAGCACGGCGGAAGGCCGGAATCACACGACCCAGGATGGCGGCGGCCCGTCGTCGACCGCACCCAGACCTCGTTGGTTAAGTGACTGTTAGGGCGTCAGTACGACCGACCCGACCGTTCTGCGGCCCTCAAGATCGCGGTGGGCTTGAGCCGCGTCCTTGAGCGGATAGTGGGCGCTCACGTTGACTTTGACGGTGCCGGTGGCAATCGCGTCGAACAGTTGGTTTGTGCGCCAGGTGAACTCGTCGCGGGTGCGGATGAAATGCAGTCGCGATGGGCGGGTGAGGTACACCGAGCCCGCGGCGTTGAGTCGCTGCGGGTCCACAGGCGGCACCGGCCCACTGGCCGCGCCGAACAGCACGAGAGTGCCCCGGACTGCCAGGCTGACAAGGCTGGCGTCGAAGGTGGACTTGCCCACGCCGTCGTAGACGGCGGCAACGCCCGTGCCGCCCGTGAGTTGTCGGATGGTTGCCCCGAACTGCTGTGGGTCGTCGGGGTAGTCGAGCACATCTACCGCGCCGGCCTGCCGCGACAGCGGCGCCTTGTGCGCAGTCGAGGTGGTGGTGATGACGCGGGCGCCGAGGCTGGTTGCCCACTGGGTCAGGATCAGGCCGACGCCGCCGGCCCCGGCGTGCAGCAGCACGGTGTCGCCCTCCCGGACCGGATATACGGACTTGATGAGCAGGTGGGCTGTCATGCCTTTCAAGATCGCAGCCGCAGCGACGTCTGTGGCGACTCCATCTGGCACAGACGCGACGACATCGGCTGCCGCAACGAGTATTCGGCGTAGGCACCGACTGCGTCGGCGGTGGCAACTCGGTCGCCTACCCGTAGCGCAGTCACCCCGTCGCCAAGTGCCTCGACCGTGCCGCCGACCTCCGCGCCGAGCACAAACGGAAGTTTGTGCGGATACGAACCCGACCGGAAATAGGTGTCGACGAAGTTCACACCGATCGCTTCGGCTTTGATCAACACCTCGCCCGGCCCGGGCGAAGGCGTCGGCTTCTCCACATTCCGCAGTACTTCTGGGCCGCCCGTTTCGGTGACTTCGATGGCCTGCATGGTCACCATTCGAACCTGATGCTTAGCACTTTGTCGATGAAACGAGGGACAACGGCCGACGCGTGATTTTGTCGCCGAAAACAACGACGGCGCCGGACAAGCCCACGAGTGTAGTGGCAACGCGCGCCTGATGACGCGATGATAATGCTCCACCACACGAAGGGATTGGCAGGACGATGGCCGAGCAGAAAACCGTCCAAGAGGTGACCTACGACCTGCTTCGTTCGCTGGGACTCACAACCGTTTTCGGCAACCCCGGCTCCACGGAGGAGACGTTTCTGAAGAACTTCCCCGACGACTTCACCTACGTCCTCGGCCTCCAGGAGGCATCGGTGATGGCGATGGCCGATGGGTTCGCACAGTCGACCGGCAAGCCGGCATTGGTCAATGTGCACACCGCAGCCGGCACCGGCAATGCGATGGGCAGCCTGATAGCGGCCTACAGAGGCAACACCCCCCTCATCGTCACGGCGGGCCAGCAGACCCGCGAAATGGTCCTGTGTGAACCATATTTGACCAACAGCGAGGAGACCGTGTTGCCTCAGCCGTGGGTGAAATGGGCCTACCAGCCCGCCCGCGCTGAGGACGTTCCCGCAGCGTTCATGCGGGCCTACGCGGTGGCCATTCAGCCACCGGCGGGCCCAGTCTTCTTGTCCATCCCGCTTGACGATTGGGAGAAGCCGGCGTTGGGGCCGGCTGTGGTGAGAACGGTCAGCCATCGGGTCAGCCCGGATACCGAGCGCCTGCGCGGCTACGCCGACCGCATCAACCGTGCGCAGCGGCCCATGTTGGTCTACGGTCCCGAGGTTGATCGAAGCGGCGCGTGGGACGCCGGCGTGGCATTCGCGGAGAAGGTCGGCGCACCGGTGTACGGCAGCGCGCTTCCGGACAGGGTGTCCTTTCCTGAGAACCACCGCCTGTATCAGGGGCCACTGCCGATGACCATCGCCGGTGCCGAAAAGATCCTGCGCGGTCATGATCTTGCGATCGTCATCGGGGCACAGGTCTTCCGCTACTACCCCTATGTGGCCGGCGAGTTTCTTCCCGAGGGCACGGATCTGTTGCAGATCACCAGCGATCCGGCACTGGCCGGGGCGGCGCCGGTCGGTGACAGTGTGCTCGGCGACTCGCTGTTGGCTCTGGAGCAACTCGTGGGCATGGTCGACGACCACAGCGATCGGAAAGTGCCTGCCGCGCCAGTCCGTAACGGTTCGGTCGATTGGTCGGCATCGCCGCCGCTTGCACCCGATGCGGTGTGGTCGACCCTGGCGTCGGTGAAACCCGCCGAGTCGCCGTTGGTGACCGAGTCCACATCGACGATTGCCCAACAACTGCGATATGTACCCACCACTCGCCCGGCTTCGTTCTTCGCCACCGCCAGTGGCGGGATCGGGTGGGGACTGCCTGCCGCGGTTGGCCTTGCGCTGGGAGACCGTGCCCGTGGAGTCAAGCGCACGGTGGTGGCGACCATCGGCGACGGGTCCTGCCAGTACTCGGTGCAGGCGATCTATACGGCGGCCCAACACCGGCTACCGGTCGTGTTCGTCGTCATGCGCAACGAGGAGTACTCGATCCTCAAGTCGTTCGCGGTGCTCGAGGAAACACCGGGCGTTCCGGGTCTGGACCTACCGGGACTTGACATCGGCTCCCTTGCAACAGGTTTCGGTTGCAGGACGGTGAATGTCGACAGCTGCGAGAAGCTCGCGCATGAGTTTACGAACGCACTGGATGCCGACGGGCCCACCGTGATCGTGGTGCCAACCAAACCGCAAACGGCATACCTGGGCTGACAATTCGGAGTTGACGGCACATTGATGGATGGTGCAAGAGCCGATGCGGAACGCTGCAGCCCTCACCATTCGACTAGAGGGAGCTATCGATGACAAGACAATTCGCAACGCTGTTGAGCGCCGCAGCAATCGCGGCAGGAATAGGAGGCGCGGGGATTGCGGCGGCCGATCCGAACTCAGGTCCTACCGAGCCTGAGGAGTCGTGTGCCACCGCGGGAGCGTCGTCCACTGTGTGCCAATCGCCCGGCGATGTCGAGATCAACGACGCCCCTCCGCCGGTGTCCTTCTATCCGTACGGCGGCGAGGCCGGTCTGCTCTGAGCGAGAGGTCGATGACTGTGCGAACAACACGCAATCACATCGCACCTCTGCTCGCGGCGGTCGCAGTTGTGGCGGCTATCGGCAGTGCGCCGGTGGCGGCCGCCGACGAACCGGTCGCAACGGACCAGCCGTCGGCGCCTAGCCAATCCTGCGCACAACTGGGCGCCGCCGAATACAGATGCGAATCACCCGGCAACGCTCAGCTGGACGATGCTCCGCCGGTTACGAATCACTTTCCCCACGCCGGCTAGAGATTGTGGATACGAAGGAGACGCAAGCATGCCCATCTACACCTGCACCGTCGCCGAATCGACACTCAGCGGCGACACAAAGCGGGCGTTGGCTGGCGAGATAGCGCGTATTCATTCATCGATCAACCGCGTGCCAAGCACGTACGTGAACGTCGCCTTTCACGAGCTGGCGGCCGACGGTCTCTACACCGACGGCGTGCCGGCGAGCCCGGTGCTGGTCAGCGGATGGGTGCGTGAAGGCCACCCGGAGGACGACACCACCAAGCTTGCCACCGAAATCGCCACCGCTGTTTCCAGGATCTGCGATATCGACGCGGAGAGAGTGCTCGTCGTCATGCAAAGCAGCCCAGCGCGTTTCGCGGTGGAAGGCGGCCGCGTTCTCCCTGAGCCGGGTCATGAACAAGGCTGGCTCGCCGGAAGTTGAGGGCGAGCGGTAGCAGGCAAAGCAGGACCACGGCGATCTGTGGCTTCGAGGACATCGCCAGCCTCAAGGCAGCCGACCGCGAACCGGTCATAGATTTGCATCAGTGATTCCGAGACATCGCTTGGTCGCCAGCGGCGGGTCGACGGCGGCGAGCCGCTCGACACCGAGCGTGCACAGTCCGTAGCCGTCGCGCGAACCGCCACCACCAC
>JAVRPG010000875.1:0-3780 GCA_032162325.1 Mycobacterium sp.
AACTGCGTGCGCAGATTGCCGGCCTCGAAGAGCAGAAGGTCAAACTCGCCGACCCGGTGTTCATCGCGGCGCAGGCACGCGAGCGGCTCGGGTTCGTGATGCCAGGAGACATTCCGTACCAGGTGCAGTTGCCGGAGAACGCCGCTGTGCCCGGCACACCCGGCGGCGAACCCGCGAAGGCGAAACCCGACGAACCCTGGTACACGTCGCTGTGGCACACCATCGCCGATGCGCCGCATGGTGTTTCGCCGACGATCGCGCCCGACGCGCCGCCGCCGGGCCCGCCCCCACCGCCGACGCCCGCTCCGCCCGGTGCGCCCCCTCCCGGTGGTTGAGCCCGCTGATCTCGACGCCGTCGCGCGGCAGTTGGGCCGCGAGCCCCGCGGCGTGCTGGAGATCGCTTACCGGTGCCCGAATGGCGACCCGGGTGTCGTCAAGACAGCGCCGCGACTGTCTGACGGAACGCCGTTTCCGACGTTGTACTACCTGACGCACCCGGCGCTGACAGCGGCGGCCAGCCGGCTGGAATCGTCTGGCCTGATGCGGGAGATGACCGAACGGCTGCAACAGGATCCGCAGTTGGCCGCCTCCTACCGGAGGGCGCACGAGTCCTACCTGGCGGAGCGTGACGCGATCGAGCCGCTCGGCACAACGTTTTCCGGTGGTGGCATGCCCGAGCGGGTCAAGTGTCTGCATGTTTTGATCGCTCACTCGTTGGCCAAGGGCCCTGGCGTGAATCCCTTTGGCGACGAAGGGCTGGCGGTGTTGGCCGACGAGCCCGCGATGGCGGGCATCCTGGAGAAGGGCAGGTGGACGTGAATCGGGTGGCTGCGATCGACTGCGGCACCAACTCGATCCGACTCTTGATCGCCGACAAGGTCGACGGCCGGTTGCGCGACGTGCACCGCGAGATGCGGATTGTGCGGTTGGGCCAAGGCGTCGACGCCACAGGGCAATTCGCGCCGGATGCGCTTGCGCGCACAAAGGCGGCGTTGGTCGATTACGCCGAGCTGCTTCGCAGTTTTGAGGTACCCAAGGTGCGGATGGTGGCGACGTCGGCCGCCCGCGACGCCGCCAATCGCGACGTGTTCTTCGCGATGACGGCCGACGTGCTGGGTGCGGTGGTTCCCGGCGCGGTGGCCAAGGTGATCACCGGCATCGAGGAGGCGGCGTTGTCATTCCACGGCGCGGTGGACGAATTGGACCCCGCCTCAGCGCCTTTCGTGGTTGTCGACCTCGGTGGCGGTTCGACCGAAGTGGTGCTGGGCGAGCGCGACGTCGCTGCGAGTTTTTCCGCGGACATCGGGTGCGTGCGGCTGACCGAGCGGTGCCTGCATTCCGATCCGCCGACGGCGGTGGAGATCGCCGCCGCACGGGATGTGGTCCGCGAGGGGTTGGGGCGGGCGCTGCGGGTGGTGCCCGTCGAGCGGGCCCGCACCTGGGTGGGGGTGGCAGGCACGATGACCACGCTGTCGGCGCTGGCGCAGCAGATGACGACTTACGACCCCGACGCGATCCACCTGTCCAGGGTGGTATTCGCCGATCTGCTGCGGGTGTGCGACGAGTTGATCGCGATGACGCGTCAACAGCGCGCCGCGCTTGGGCCGATGCACGAGGGCCGCGTCGATGTCATCGGCGGCGGCGCCATCATCGTGGAGGAACTCGCGTATGCGCTGGGCAGCCGGGCGGGCATCGACGAGCTGGTGGTCAGCGAGCACGACATCCTCGACGGCATCGCGCTGTCGATCGTCTAGCTGGCGACGAGTAGGGTGCTCCCCATCGATTTCCGGCCAAAAGGACTGCGGCCCAACGATTACCGCTAGCGGGCATTCCACATTTGCAGGTGTCGGCCAACCCCGTTGGGTGTCAGCGTTGACGACATCGGATGGCCGTAAGGCGATGGTTAGCTGCATGACTCCGCCAACGCAAGGAATTCGCGACGCTCGTGCAGTCCCCGCACGGGGTGTGTACGAGGCGAAGACGAATGTGTCGCCCGGGGGTGAGTGGATGAGTCGCCGGCGTCTTTCCACGGATGTTACGGTGATGGCTTCCTTCGCGACAGCGGCGGCCGAGATTGTGCAGTGGCCATTGCTCTTGGCGGCCGATCGCGCCGTTCACTTGCTGGAGCGACTGCGTCGACACCCCGACGCCGCCGTGCGGCGGCGATAGTGCGTCCCTGCAGCTAGCAGGTACCACGGATACCGGGCTGGCTAGGCGATTCCAACTGCTGCCAGCGTTGAAGACATTGGGCCTACCGCACCGGAAACTTTAATCCTGTCCGTACAGCGTCCGATCGACGTGATCTCGCTGTACGCGAGGGCGTAGGCACCCCGCCCCGTACTCGCCTTGGCACGTGAGGGCTGGTATGTCGCGCTCGGCTCACTAACCGCCTGGCCCGGCTCATGCCGCGCGAAGCATGTCGAAGGGTAGGGAACGCCACCGTGCGAATGAGAACGCACCACGCGACGCTTCTGCTGGCCGCCGCGGCCGCTGCGATAGCGGTCGCCACCGCGCCGTGTGCTTCGGCGGCACCGAGTGAGCAGCCCTGCTCCGACGCGGGAGAGTCGACGAACTGTCAAAGACCGGGCAACGTGCAGGTCTACACCTCGCCTCGCGCCTTGCCCAGAGTTCTCCCCCGGTCCAACAACCCGAAGTGGCGTGGGTTGGGATATAGCCCGAAGTGGCCGGCGTTGGGGCATAACCCGAAGTGGCAGGCTTTTGGGTATGACCCGAAATACAGCGGGTTTCAGCCTCGACCGTCCGTTTTGCGGGCTCCTCAACTTCCTGTCTCGCAGGACGTTCGGTGTCCCACGCCGTCGCCGTCAGCGTGTACACCCCGGAATCTCAATGCCACGGACGCGAGTGGCTCGACCATGTACCAGAGGCCGGGCCACGCGCAGATCACCGCTCAGCCTGGGCCAGCGGCGCAGAAGGCCGACCAGCAGGCTGCGTTCTTCCCGGTATCCGACCTTCCCAGGCTATGACAGCTGTGCCCCGGAAGTGCGTACTGTTGGGACTCTTGCGTATGGCAGCGCAGTTTCCTTGCAACAGAAGGGCTTTCCGTTATCAACCCCCAATGTTGCCCGCAACTATGCCGGCTGGCAGGCTCACGGGTGGCGTCGGGTCGCGAAAGAGGTGCGCGCCGAGGCTGTTTCGACAGCTTGAGTGGTCGGGCTGAGTTTGATAATCCTCGGTTATCGAATGGTCATCAGCAAGTCTTGGACACCGCGATCTTTACGGCGGAAAGTCAACTGTAAGAACAATATCCGCGATTCGCAAGAGGAGATTTCACATCATGACGCTCACACATTCACCGGATGCGGTCAACAACGGAGCAGCCCCTCGGCAAGAGCTGACTGACGGCTCTCATCTGGTTGTTGATGCGCTAAAACTCAACGACGTTCACACGATGTACGGGTTGGTCGGCATCCCGATCACCGACCTGGCGCGGATTGCCCAGTCGTCGGGCATTCGCTATATCGGTTTCCGCCACGAAAGCGATGCCATCCATGCGGCCGCGGCCGCCGGGTTCCTCACACGGAAGCCGGGTGTGTGTCTGACGGTCTCGGGCCCTGGCTTCCTCAACGGTCTCGTGGCACTGGCGAACGCGACGACGAACTGCTTTCCGGTCGTCCAGATTTCTGGGTCCAGCGAACGCCACATCGTCGACCTCAAGCGAGGTGACTATGAGGAGCTCGACCAGATGACTGCGGCCGAACGGTTCGCGAAGGCAGCCTATCGGGTGGACCGCGCCGAAGACATCGGCCGAGGCATCGCCCG
>JAVRPG010000876.1:0-3686 GCA_032162325.1 Mycobacterium sp.
CTTGCGGAACGTGTCGCCGTCGCACTCGGTAAGTGGTTGAACCCGCATGATCCCCGCATTGTTGACCAGGACGTCGACACCGCCCCAGCGCCCCGCGACCTCCTCGACAATGCCCAACCATCCCGTCTCATCGGTGATGTCGAGCGCCAGGGCCAGGGTGCTATCGGGTCGAGCGGTGTTGAGCCGATCGGCGACTGCAGCGCACAACTCCGCGCGCTTATCCAGCGCTACGACCCGAGCGCCCTCGAGCACGAACCGTTCAGCGACTGCCGCGCCGATGCCGCGGGCGGCGCCGGTAACTATGGCAACCTTGCCGGCGAGCCGACTCGTCACCGTGTGATGATCCGCTCGCCGCGCACGAACGCGTCGCGCTGTTTGGCCCCGTCGCCGCGAAGATTCAGCTCATAGGTATGGCCCTGCTCGATGCGGTAGTTGCGCTCCATGTCATAGAAGTCGATCTCATTGAGAGCGGTCTTGGCCTGCCGGACCACCTGTGCCGGCTTCTTCAAGATGTCACGGGCCACTTCGAGCGCGGTGTCCAACAACACTTCGGGTTCGGTGAGCCTGTACACCGTTCCCCATTCGTGCAGTTGGGCTGCAGACACCGACTCGCAGGTAAAAACCATCCTGCGCAGCATCATTGGCGGTACCAGCTTCGCCAGGTGCGAGGCGCAGCCGAGCGCTCCGTTGTCAACTTCAGGCAGTCCGAATCGCGCCTTGGTGGACGCGATCACGATGTCGCAACTGCCAACCAGCCCCACCCCGAGCCCAAGTGCATACCCGTTGACGGCGGCGATGACAGGAATTGGGGTGTGATAGATCGCGGAGAACGCGGCGAAACAAGCGTTTCCCGAACTGATGAGGAAATCGAAGTTGCCCGACGACTGCATCTCTTTGATATCGATCCCTGCGTTGAACCCGCGGCCCTCGGACGTCAGGATCGCGACGCGAACATCGCTGTCGCGCGAGAAGCCGTCGAAGATGTCGCGCAATCTCCACGTGTCTTCGACACTGATCGCGTTCACCGGGGGGTTGTCCATCGTCACCACAGCGACGCCGTCGGTGTGAACATCTAAATGGATGGTCAAGGTCTTTCCTCCTCGTGTGGATGAGTGCGGGGGTCGATCAACGGTGATCTGTAGGAGCGGACGGCGTTGGCTTCGATCACGAAGACAAGCCGTTGTGCCCATCTGCGGCGGGGGAAGTCGACTGCCAGATACTTTCTTGCCATCGCGTCGAGGACGGCAAGCTCGGGATCGCCTCGGGTTTCCACGACGCGGCCACGCACGAGAAGCTGTTCGTACGGATTGTCGTAATCCACGATGGATAAGGCGACGCGGGGATCGGCGGCGATGTTGCGGGCCTTCAACGATTTGGCGTCGGTGGTGATGAAAATGACATCACCCTCCCGCAGTACCCACACCGGTTCAGCTTTTGGTGCTCCGTCCGGTTGCAGCGTGGACAGGTGAGCGAAGTTGGCCCCATCGAGAAGCCGCCGCGCCGCGCGGTTGAGGGTTTTGGGCTCCTGGCGTCCCGGTTTTGGACTGTCGGCGCCTGCGGTCATGGATGCTGTCCTCCCACCGAGATCACTTCTCCACTGAGATAACTGGCGTAATCGCTAGCAAGGAACGCAACGACATTGGCGATCTCCCCGGGTTCGGCGGCCCGCCCCTGGGGCTGGTGGCGGACCCACTCCTCGATCACATCCTTGGAACTGACCTTGTCCAGGTACGGATGCCTCGCGACGGTAGGCGCGACCGCGTTGACCCGCACCCCCGTCGCGGCGACCTCGACGCCGGCGCTACGCGTCAACGCCATGACACCGGCTTTGGCCGCCGCGTAGTGGGACTGGCCGGGCTCGGCACGCCACCCCGTGATGGAGGCCATGTTGACGACGCTGCCACGGCCCCTCGGGACCATCCGCCGCAGCGCCGCGCGAGTTCCATGGAAAGCGCTGGTCAAGGTGACAGCAAGGACACGATCCCAATCGCTGTCCGTGAGATCGGTGATCCTGGCATCGCCGCCCAGACCGGCGTTGTTCACCAGAACGTCGACCGGTCCGTAGGTGTCTTCGGCAGCATCGAGCAGCTCCTCGATGGCCCCCGAACGTGTCACGTCGCACAGCATCGAGGCCACGCCGAGGTCATCGGCAGTCTGCCCGAGACGCCGCTGGTGGATGTCGCTGATGAACACCTGGGCACCCTCTGCCAGACAGCGACGGGCACAGGCACCGCCGATCCCGGTTCCCGCGGCCGCGGTGATCACCACGACCTTGCCCTCGAGGAAGCGCGAACCCGCCGGACCGCAGAGCTGGGCGGCCAGTCCGGTCACGAGACGGGCTCCTTGAGCGCGCCGAGCACTTCATCGGCCTCGGCCATGATGCGCGCGATCAGTTCGGCACAAGAGGGGATGTCGTCAATCACGCCGACGACCTGCCCGGAACTGAGCACACCGATGTCCTCGCGGCCGTCGACCATCGCTGCCCTGCACAGCATCGGAGCGTTCGCGGCCATTACGAGCTGGCGCAGGCTGTAATCATGTTGACGTTTCAGCGTCCAGCTCTGCTGCAGAATCGACGGCCATCTTCGGTCCGAAAGTTGCTGGAACTGGCGCGCATTGCGCAACGCACCGACAAGTTCGCGCACCAGTCCGTGCCGCTCGAGGTCGGCGATCAGGTCCGTGCGGATCACCCGATGCGGATGCCCGTCGATGCTGCTGGTGACCACGGTTTCGGTGATCTGGGTCCGTAGGTAGCGCTGCTTCATCGACATCGGTACCGGCGATTCCCGGGTCAGCAGGAACCGCGTTCCCATCGCGATCCCCGCGGCGCCGTACGCCATCGCGGCGATCAGCCCCCTGCCGTCGAAGAAGCCGCCGGCGGCGATCACCGGGATGTTAACGGAATCGACGATCTGGGGCACCAGCAGGGAGGTCGGCACATTGCCGGTATGCCCGCCCGCCTCGGCGCCTTGAGCGATGACAGCGTCAGCGCCCCAACCGGCGACCTTCTCGGCGTGCTTGCGCGCACCGACCGATGGGATACACACCAGCCCGGCTTCTTTGAGTCGGCTCATCACAGCGGGGTCAGGCGCCAGTGCAAACGAAGCAACCTTGACCCCGCCATCGATCAAGACCCGGGCGCGATCGTCCAGATCGGGTGCGTCCGAGCGCAAGTTCACCCCATACGGCCGTTGGGTCAGCTGATTCATCTGCACGACGGCAGCTTCTAGTTCGGGCAGCGTCATCATCGCCGCAGCGACGATGCCCAACCCACCCCCGTTGCAGACCGCGGCCGCCAAAGCCGGATCCGACACGAATCCCATCCCGGTGCACACCACGGGCGCTTCGACCCCGACGAGATCCTGCAATGCCGTGCGGATCATCGCGGCTCCAATGCGTCGTGGCTCCGGCGCAATTCATGCAGGGGAGACGACACGCCGCGGCCGGTGCTGAGTCGGGGCCGGTCGACCGGGATCTCGGCAAACGGTGCAGTCTCCCGCATCGAGGCCAGCGACCTCTTGGCCAGTTCCTGATAGACCTTTACCCCGTTGGCCTTCCACCGCAGCGTCTGCTCATCCAGCGGCCGGGTCACAGTTACGGGGTTGCCGACCGCGAGGTGCCCAGCGGGAATCGCCATCCCCGCCCGAACCAAGCTGGCGGCACCCACGAGCGCCCGTACTCCCACC
>JAVRPG010000877.1:0-2848 GCA_032162325.1 Mycobacterium sp.
CGGTGGTGCTGCGCAGGCCGCAGTACCGGGCGCTGTGGGTGTTCGTGCTCGTTCCGGTGTTGATCCTGCTGACCGTGTCGGGGCGCTGGCTGTACACCAACGCCGCACCCGTTATGCCTGCCCTACAGTCCTACTGGCTGCCGATCCACGTGTCGGTGGTCAGCCTCGGATCTGGTGTGTTCCTGGTGGCGGGCGTGGCGAGCATCCTGTTCCTGCTCAAGATGTCGCCGCTGGGCGGGCCCCAAGCGGATGGCGCGTTGGCCCGCATCGTTGCGCGGTTGCCCGACGCGCAAACGCTGGACCGCATCGCCTACCGCACAACGATTTTCGCGTTCCCGGTGTTCGGGTTCGGCGTCATCTTCGGCGCCATCTGGGCGGAGGAGGCGTGGGGCCGCTACTGGGGCTGGGACCCCAAGGAGACGGTGTCGTTCATAGCGTGGGTCGTCTATGCGGCGTACCTGCACGCGCGATCGACGGCGGGCTGGCGCGACAAGAAGGCGGCCTGGATCAACGTCGTCGGCTTCGTCGCAATGGTGTTCAACCTGTTCTTCATCAACCTGGTGACCGTCGGGTTGCATTCGTACGCTGGGGTGAGCTGAACCGGTTGCCGCCGACGACCTGCTAATGAGAGAGGATTAGCCGTTGTCTGACCAGGAAGCGGGTTTCCGCGCACAGCGGCGATTCACGGATCCTGCGGAATCGGTGCCTGCGGAACGGACCGCCCCGACGCCGCCGAACGGGTTGCCGCTCAGCCATAGGTCGCGCCGGGTAGTACCGCGGCACGACGACCCCCCGCCTTACCTCGATCTGTCGACCGTGGCGCTGTTGGGCCAGCCGAAGCGCGCGCCGTCGCAGGGCTGGCGCAAGTGGCTGTACCTCGCCTCGTTCAAGCTGATCAACGTCGGTGAAAGCCCCAAGGTAATTCACCTCAACAGCCTGGTCGCCCAGGTGCAGCGGCCGCTGCGGGGCTGCTACCGCATCGCGTTGCTGTCGTTGAAGGGCGGGGTCGGCAAGACGACGGTCACCGCGACGCTGGGCGCGACGTTCGCCTCGATCCGCGGTGACCGCGTCGTCGCCGTCGATGCCAATCCCGACCGCGGCACGCTGAGCCAGAAGGTGCCGCTGGAAACCCCGGCCACCGTGCGGCACCTGCTGCGCGACGCCGAAGGCATCCAGGCCTACAGCGATGTCCGCGGCTACACGTCGCAGGGCCCGAGCCGGCTCGAGGTGCTCGCTTCAGAGAGCGACCCTGCGGTGTCGGAGGCGTTCAGCTCCGACGACTACACCCGCACGCTGAAGGTGCTGGAGCGGTTTTACAGCCTGGTGCTCACCGACTGCGGCACCGGCATGTTGCATTCGGCGATGTCGGCGGTGCTTGACAAGGCCGACGTGCTGATCGTGATCAGCTCGGGATCCGTCGACGGAGCTCGCAGCGCGTCGGCCACCCTGGACTGGCTGGACGCGCACGGCCACCAGGAGATGGTGCGAAACTCGATCGCCGTCATCAACGCGGTGCGTCCGCGGTCGGGCAAGGTCGATTTGAAGAAGGTGGTTGACCATTTCTCGCGGCGGTGCCGCGCCGTCAAGCAGGTGCCGTTCGACCCGCATCTGGAGGAGGGCGCCGAGATCAGCCTCGACCGGCTGGAGCCGGAGACGCGGGAGGCCTTGGTCGAATTGGCGGCCGTGGTCGCCGCTGGCTTTTCGGGCGCAAAGCGACCTGACGCCCCGTCCGGCTAGGGCAGAGCACGCTACGGCCGCGGATTGTCCCCGGGGCTGAGCCGCCGCAGGAAATCCGGATCGTCGTCCGGCCCGATAACGCGCGTCTTCGGGCGGGCCACGGTCAACCGCGTCAGCCGCCACCCGGCGTAGATCAAACCGGCCAATACAAGTAACAGGAGCAAATACGCCACGCAAAAACCTCCTTAATTTGAATATACGCGCCGTCGGTAGGCTCGGGGCCGTGTCTGACGGACGGCCCCGATCCAGCCTCGTGGTGGACGTGGTGGCCTATGCCCTTGCCCGCCTGCTGCTCGTCGTCGTCTTGACCGCGGTGATCTTCGCAGCCGGACATTTGCTCGGTCTGCGCGATTTCCCCCTTGTCGTCGCAATCCTGTTCGCGCTCGTCATCGCACTGCCGCTGGGCATCTGGATCTTCGCCCCGCTGCGGCGTCGCGCCACGGCGAGCATC
Source organism: Mycobacterium sp. (assembly GCA_032162325.1). Taxonomy (GTDB): domain Bacteria; phylum Actinomycetota; class Actinomycetes; order Mycobacteriales; family Mycobacteriaceae; genus Mycobacterium. Next base: position 2,189 of record JAVRPG010000877.1, read on the forward strand.
GCGGTTATCGACGAACGCCGACGCAAGGACCGAGAGCAGCTGCAGGCCAGGCTGCGCGGCGAAGAGACCTCCCGCGACGACGAGCCGCCGACGGAATGACTGCTGTGTTGGCGCGGGAGGCATTCGGGGCCGAATTTGTCGGCGCGGACGGATTTCTCAATTCGCCCACGTATGGGCTACCACCCCAATTCATGGTTGGGGCCCTGCAGGACTGCATCGCGCTGTGGCAGGTCGGGACCATGGAAGTGCCGAGGTTCGACGAAGACGTGCGTGCCGGGCGGGCCGGTTATGCCGCGCTGACAGGGGCTCCCGTCGACTCGGTGGCCATGGGCGGCACCGTTTCCGCGCTGCTCGGGCTGGTCGCGGCGGCGGTTCCGGACGGCAGCCGGGTGGCCACGCTGGCCGGCGAGTTCACCAGCACCACCTTCCCGTTTGCCGCGCAGGCCGGCAGGGGTGTGACGATCACCGAGTTGGCGCCGGGCGAGTTGGTGTCGGACGCGGCCGACTTCGATGTCGTGACGGCCAGCCTGGTGCAGTCCGCCAACGGCGCCGTGCTCGACGTCGACGCCCTCCGGGGCAGCGTGGCGGGCACCGACACTTTGACCGTGATCGACATCACGCAGGCGCTGGGTTGGAATCAGGTCGACGTGGGCTGGGCCG
>JAVRPG010000878.1:0-5767 GCA_032162325.1 Mycobacterium sp.
GGTCTGATGGCGCCCGACCACTACGACATCTCGGCTACCGGTGTCGGCGTGGTGGAGGCCGACGACGTGCTCGGCCCGGACCGGGTCAAGCCAGGGGATGTGATCATCGCGATGGCGTCGACGGGCCTGCACTCCAACGGCTACTCGCTGGCGCGCAGGGTGCTGCTGGAGATCGACCGGATGAACCTGGCGGGCCATGTCGAGGAGTTCGGTCGCACGCTGGGCGAAGAGCTGCTCGAGCCCACCCGCATCTACGCCAAGGACTGCCTGGCGCTGGCGGCCGAGACGCAGGTCCGCACCTTCTGTCACGTCACCGGTGGCGGGCTGGCTTCAAACCTGGAGCGGGTCATCCCGCACGGCCTGGTCGCCGAGATCGACCGCGGGACATGGACGCCCGCCCCGGTGTTCGGGATGATCGCTCAGCGCGGCCGCGTCGAGCGTGCCGAGATGGAGAAGACGTTCAACATGGGCGTCGGCATGGTCGCCGTCGTCGCGCCCGAAGACACCGACCGCGCGCTGGCCGTGCTGACCGCCCGGCACCTGAAATGCTGGACCCTGGGCACCATCAAAAAGGGCAGCAAGGACAGTTCCCGTGCCAGCCTCGTCGGCCAGCACCCCCGATTCTAGGAACTAACTAACGCCGCCAGTCGTCCTCGTCGGCGGCCCATTCGTCGGTCACCCGGTCGGTGCCGTTGAGTTCGTCAGAACCGTCCGAGCCCGCCAGCTCGCGCTGTAGCCGGTCGAAATCGGTCTGCGGTGAGCTGTATTTGAGCTCACGAGCAACCTTGGTCTGCTTTGCCTTAGCCCGGCCGCGGCCCATGGGGGTACCCCCTCGCGCAATAACGGAGCGGCCCAATTTTTAGGCGGCTCCGATCTGTGTGTCTTTATTGTCCTGCCAACACTTTACCGTGCCCGGCTGTCGTGCGCTGGCAGGCCCGTCGCGTCAACGCGCGCGGCCGCGCAACTGTTCCACTGCCAGCCGGCCGGCACCGACCCCGTCGGCTGGTGGCAGCGAGTCCGCGTCGATGACCGCGGCGACCTCGGACTCCCCGCCGGTGGTCAACGGTGTGTCCGCCGGCAGGCCACGCTTGACCAGCGCCAGGGCGATGGGGCCCTCATCGACATGGTCGACAACCGTGCCCAGCCGGCCGACCGTTCGCCCGCCTGCCAGCACCGGATCGCCGGTGGCCGGCCGATCCGCGGAGCCGTCCAGGTGAACCAGCACCAGCATCCGGGGCGGTTTGCCCAGGTTGTGGACGCGCGCGACGGTCTCCTGGCCGCGGTAGCAGCCCTTGTCGAGGTGCACCGCGGTGCCGATCCAGCCCACCTCGTGCGGGATCGTCCGCTCGTCGCTGTCGACACCCAGCCGGGGCCGAAGCGCGGCCACCCGATGGGCTTCGAAGGCCCACATGCCTGCGGGCCGGACGCCCGCGTCGACGAGCCGCTGGCGCCACTGAGCGGCGTGATCGCGCGGCACCACCAGGTCCAGCTCGACGCCCGGGCCCGGCATTCGCCGCAGAAATCCGCCGTCAGGCAGCGCCACGGCCGTGTCTTCAGCCGGTAGCGAACCGACGCCGAGCGCCTCGTGCACCTGCTGGTCGGCAAGCCGCGGGCCGAGCAGCGACAACACCGCCAGGTCGGCCGGTTCGACGGCGACGTCGGACCAGAACACCATCTTGCGCAGATAGGTCAGCAGCGGTTCGCCACGCCACGCCTCGGTGTCGATGTACGTGACACCGCCGAGCTCCGTCTGGATCCAGTGATCTTCGACACGGCCCTGCCCGTCGAGGCTCAGATTCTGGGTGACAGTGCCGTCGGGGAGGTCGCTGACGTGCTGGGTGGAGATGTTGTGCAGCCACGTCCGGCGGTCGTTGCCGGTGAGCGTCAGCACGGCCCGGTGCGAACGGTCCACGACGACGGCCTCGTAGGCGACCGCGCGCTGCTCGCCGAGCGGGTCGCCGTAATGCCAGACGGCGCCGGCGTCGGGCCCGGTCTCGGGGGCGGGAACGGCTGACATACCTCAACCTTACGGCGCTACGCTTCTTGGCCATGGCGAGCCAACCGGCGGTTGTGGTGACGCTTGACGGCGAACTGCACGACCCGTTGGCGCCCTTGCTGTACGCCGATGACCTCGCCGCGGTGCGCGGTGACGGCATCTTCGAGGCGCTGTTGGTCCGCGATGGCCGGCCGTGCCTGCTGGAGGTGCACCTGGCGCGGTTGACGCAATCGGCGCGGATGACCGATCTGCCCGTACCGGACCTGCCGCGCTGGCGGGCCGCCGTCGTCGCAGGTGTCGAGCGCTGGATCGCCGACGGCGGCGACGAGGGCGTGTTGCGGCTGGTGTACAGCCGGGGACGGGAGAGCGGTTCACCGCCGACGCCGACCGCTTTCGCGACGATCGCGCAGCTGCCCGCGCGCGTCGCCGACGCCCGCCGCAAGGGTGTGGCCGCGTTGACGCTGGCGCGTGGGCTGCCCGCCGATGGTGCACCCGACATGCCGTGGCTTTTGGCTGGCGCGAAGACCCTGTCCTATGCGGTGAACATGGCCGCGCTGCGGCACGCCGAGCGGCACGGCGCGGGCGACGTCATCTTTCTCAGCTCCGACGGCTACATCCTGGAGGGGCCGCGCTCGACGGTGGTGATCGCCACGGAACTCGACGGCAGCCCGGCGCTGCTGACCCCGCCGCCGTGGTATCCGATCCTGCGGGGCACCACGCAGCAGGCGCTGTTCGAGGTGGCCCGCAACAAGGGCTACGACTGCGACTACCGCTCTCTGCGGCCCGCTGATCTTGTTGCGGCGCAAGGTGTTTGGCTGGTATCGAGCATCACCCTCGCGGCCAGGGTGCACACGCTGGACGGCAAGCTGTTGCCGCCAGCGCCGTTGGCGGGCGAAATCGCCGAACTCGTCGACGCCGCGATCCTGAGCGATCGCTGAAGGTGCACGTAAATCGCTTGTCTGCCTTCGTGTGCGGGAGTACGGTCGCTCGTACACACGGAAGGAGGTGGTCCGACAAATTGATTGACTTACGGACATGTGAGGTGGCTGCGAGCTAGCAGCGCCAGGGGAGTCACCTGCTCGCGCTGGCGAATTCCCCGCAGTCACCCGGCCCCCGAGCCCCTCGGTTTTGTCCGACCAGGAACGCACGGCTCGGGGGCCGCCCCATATCTAGGTCCGGTGATGCTGGCGTCAGTTAGCCAGGTGCGCGATGATGCGGCCCATGCGCAATGTGTGGAAGCTCGCCGCTTTGGCGGCTGCGAGCACGCTGGCGGCCACCACAGCATGCGCGCCGGTCTCCGACAAGACCGCGACGGGCACTGCCGACAAGTGCACGACAAGTGCACGAAGAACGTACTGGGCACTCTGTATTCGGGCATCTTCACGTTCGGCACCGACCAGCCGGTCTACCCGCCGTGGTACATGGGCGAGAACCCGGCCAGCGGCGAGGGGTTCGAAGCGGCGGTCGCCTACGCTGTCGCGGCCAAGATGAACTACGCGAACCAAGACGTGCGATGGGTACGGGTGCCCTTCAACGCCGCATTGGCTCCTGGGCCAAAGACGTTCGACGCCAACCTGTCTGAGTTCTCGATCACCGACCAGCGCAAGGCCGCGGTGGATTTCTCATCGCCGTATTTCGACGTGACGCAGGCCGTCGTCACGGTCAAGTCGTCGCCCGCGGCGGGCGTCAAGACGGTCCACCAGCTCAGGACGCTCCGGCTCGGTGTCCAGGTGGGCACCACAAGTTACTCCGCGGCGACGTCGGTGGACGGTGACGTCCCGGTCGAGGTCTACTAGCCGACGAACCTCGACAGCCGGGCCGACAGATGCGGCACCAGGCCGCCGTCGGCGTCGACCCGTTCCTCCACATAGGCCAGGTCGCCGCCCTCGACGATGCCGTAGAGCCGCTTGGCCCCGCCGACCAGCATCCCGGACTTGCTGCGCGCCAACGCATCGGTGACCAGCTCCCACGACGACTGGTTGAGCGGCCGCCCGTAGAACAGTTCGACATAGCCCGCGGAGTTCGCAAGCAGCAGCTCGATGGCCTGCGACTCGGACGGATCAGCGGGGTCGTCGACGAACCGCCAGAAGCCGGTCTCCCGCAGGCCGGGTGCTTCGTAGTCTCCGGTCTCGGTCAGCCGCCAGGACCGCGCCTCCCAGTTCAGGTAGTCGCCGCCGTCGTGCGAGACGACGATCTGCTGGCCGAACCGGTAGTCGCCGCCGGATCCGCGGCCCTCGCCCTCGCCCCGCCACACACCCACCAGCGGCAGCAGCGCCAGCAGCGCATCGTTGAGGTTGGCGCCCTCACGCAGGTTGGCGGTGTCGGCGGGCAGCGGCAGGTCCTCGAACACCGGAATGTTGCGCGCCGCGGTCGTCTTGGCTCGTTCGGCTGCCGCCGCGACGGCGTCGTCGCCGGAGGTCACGACTCGTCGGTGATGAGGCGGTAGAGCGCGTACAGCGCGAACCACGTGATGACCACGACGGCCGCGACGAGCATGATCTCGAAGAACAGAACCACGGCAGCGAGTCTAGCCGCCGGGGCCCCAACGACTCTCGGCGGCCGTCGTCGCTCAAGTCACGGGAGGTTCGACGCGTACTTCGGGCATAACTTGATCGTCGCGGCGCGGACGAATACCCGGGCGAGGCTTTGGTTCCCGCCCAGTGCGCCGGCGACGTCTGCGACCCCGTCTGCATAACTGGCCCCCCGTGCCCAGCCACGGCATATCCCGCGACCGCCGCCGATGACGTTTTCAGTCATGTTCGACGGGACCGAAATGCCGCCATCCGCCAACGCGTCGAGGAACTCGTCGTTGGGACTGGCCGCAGCGTGCGGCGCGGTAGCTATGGCGACGAGGGCCAACACCGCCGTCGCACATCCGGCAAGCGTTGAATTTCATGATCGGCCCTGTTCATCGCGGCTAGTTCTGCGCAGCAGCGCAGCACGTAACCACATCGTGGACCGAAACAGCTAACTTCACTGCGTTCTCGCAATGAAAACGCAGCCGCGGCCGTCAGGCGACCTTGACGTCCACCTCGTGGATGCCCGCGCCGGACGGTGCCACGCTGGCGTCGCCGTTGCCCGCGGGGGACAGCGCGCGCAGCGTCCATGTGCCAGGCGCGGCGAAGAACCGGAAGTCACCGGTCGCCGAAGCGACGACCTCGGCGGTGAACTCGGCTGACGCGTCAAGCAGCCGCACGAACGCGCCGCCTACGGCCTGACCCGCGCCGTCGACCACGCGGCCGGTGATCACCGTCTCCTTCTCGAGGTCGACGCTGGCAGGCAACGTCAGTCCTTGCTTAGGTGCAGAGCACATATCAACTTCCCAACTCGATCGGGACTCCCACCAGGGAGCCGTATTCGGTCCAACTGCCGTCGTAGTTCTTGACGTTCTTGTGTGCTAACAGTTCCTGCAGCACGAACCAGGTGTGCGACGAGCGCTCACCGATCCGGCAGTACGCGATGGTTTCTTTCTTTCCGTCCAGCCCTGCCTCGGCGTACAGCGTGGCCAGATCCTCGTCCGACTTGAACGTGCCGTCCTCGTTGGCCGCCTTGCTCCACGGGACGTTGATGGCGCCGGGGATATGCCCGGGGCGCTGGCTCTGCTCCTGCGGCAGGTGCGCGGGAGCGAGGATCTTGCCCGAGAACTCGTCGGGGGAGCGCACGTCGACGAGGTTCTTCTTGCTGATGGCCGCGATGACCTCGTCGCGGAACGCGCGGATGCTGTTGTCCGGGTCCTTCGCGGTGTAGCTGGTCTCCGGCCGGTTCACCGCG
>JAVRPG010000879.1:0-12887 GCA_032162325.1 Mycobacterium sp.
GTTCGGCATCCTCGCCGGAGAGGAACCCATCGACCACACACAGAAGAACGTGCTGCGCGAGGGCAAGACACTGCATCCGATCATGGAGCGCGTCATGGCCATCCACGTCGCCGAGGAGGCCCGGCACATTTCGTTCGCGCACGAATACCTTCGCAAGCGCGTTCCGAACCTGCCGCGACGCAAGCGGTTCTGGTTGTCGCTCTACGTCCCGCTGACGATGCGGATCCTGTGCTCGGCCATCATCGTTCCGCCGCGAGCGTTCTGGAAGGAATTCGACATCCCGCGCTCGGTGCGCAAGGAAGTGTTCTTCCGGTCGCCGGAGTCCCGGCAGATATTGCGCGACATGTTCGGCGACGTCCGGATGCTCAGTCACGACACCGGGCTGATCAACCCGATCGCCAAGCTCGTGTGGCGGATCTGCAAGATCAACGGCCGGCCGAGCCGCTACCGCAGCGAACCGCATCGCCAGCACGTGGTCGCCGCCGCGTAATCGGACCACACGCCGGAGACTTTCGTGCCCCACGTGATTACCCAGTCGTGCTGTAGCGACGGGTCCTGTGTCTACGCCTGCCCGGTGAACTGCATTCACCCGTCACCGGACGAGCCGGGCTTCGCCACCGCCGAAATGCTCTACATCGATCCGGTGGCCTGCGTGGACTGCGGTGCCTGCGTCAGCGCCTGCCCGGTCGGCGCAATTGCGCCCGCGACCCGGCTGGAGCCCAAGCAGCTGCCGTTCGTCGCGCTCAACGCCGCGTTCTATCCAGAGCGGGCCGCCGACGAGAAGCTACCGCCGACGTCCAAGCTGGCGCCGGTGATCGAGGCGCCGTTTGTTGACGCCCGCGCGGGCGGCCCACTGACGGTCGCGATCGTCGGGTCCGGACCGGCGGCCATGTACGCCGCCGACGAACTGCTCACCCAGCGCGGGGTGCGGGTCAACGTCTTCGAACGGCTACCGACGCCATACGGGCTGGTGCGCGCCGGGGTCGCCCCCGACCACCAGAGCACCAAGCGCGTGACGAAGCTGTTCGACAAAGTGACGCGGCTGCCTGGATTCACCTTTTATCTCAACGTCGAGGTGGGATCGGACCTGACCCACGACGAACTGCTGGTCCACCATCACGCGGTGCTCTATGCCGTCGGCGCGCCCAACGACCGTCGACTCGACATCGACAGCATGGGTCTGCGTGGCACCGGCACCGCCACCGAGATCGTGGCATGGTTCAACGGGCATCCCGAATACACCGATCTGCCAGTCGATTTGGATCATGAGCGAGTGGTCATCGTCGGCAACGGCAACGTCGCGTTCGACGTCGCCCGCATCCTGACGAGCAACCCTGACACGCTGGCCCGCACGGACATCTCCGATCACGCGCTGGCCGCGCTGCGGGCATCGGGAGTCCAAGAGGTGGTGATTGCGGCCCGCAGGGCCCCCGCGCAGTCGGCGTTCACGCTGCCCGAACTCCTCGGCCTGACGTCGACGTGCGAGGTGGTGCTCGACGCCGCAGACCACGATCTTGTGCTCCGCGATCTTGCCGAGGCTTCCGATCCGCTCACCCGCAACAAGCTGGAGGTCCTGAGCAAGCTGGGCGACGCGTCGGCTCCGGCGACGCGGCCACGTATCCGGCTCGCGTATCACCTGACCCCGAAACGCGTCGTGGGAGACGGGCGCGCGGAGCGGGTGGAGTTCACGGTGACGGGCACCGACGAGGTACGTCAGCTCTCGGCCGGGCTGGTGTTGACCTCAATTGGCTACCGCGGCAAGCCGATTCGTGGTCTGCCGTTCGACGAGTCCGCCGCGGTGGTGCCGAATGACGGCGGCCGTGTTGTCGACCCTGAAACGGGTGCGCACGTGCGTGGCAGCTATGTCGCAGGCTGGATCAAGCGCGGCCCGACCGGCTTCATCGGAACCAACAAGTCGTGTGCGGCGCAGACCGTGCACAACCTGGTCGTCGACTACAACCACGGGCTGCTGACCGACCCCGCGGGCAAACCGGCCGCACTGGACAAGCTGGTGCGCGGCCGCCAACCCGCTGTGGTCGACGCGGACGGCTGGAAGGCCATCGACGCCGCGGAGATCGCTCGCGGGGGCGAGGATCGTCCCCGCGACAAGTTCACCGCGATCGCCGACATGCTGGCCGCCGCCGCGGCCTCGCCCATTCCGCCGGTGCGCAAGCGCCTGCTCGTGGGATTGCGTCGATAGCCTCGGAGTATGCGCACATCACCCATTTCCGCCCTGATGTGCACGGTGCTCTTCGGCGGCGGTGGGTACGGGTTGCTGGCCCCGGCTGCCTCGGCCGCGCCCTTTTCGAAGTTCACCGACAACCCGTCAATCGTCGATAGCCATCCGCTGCCCGTGGAATCCTGGCGCGTGGTCAGTGACGACGTGGTGGCGCTACAGTTCACCACCGGCACGCCGGAATGCTTTGGCGTACATGCGATCGTGCACGAAACTCCGGAGGCCGTCGCGGTCGAGCTGCGCAGCGGCACGCTGCCCGAAGCCGTGGTACGCACATGCATCATGATCGCCGTATTCGGCTCCCTCGATGTGCAGCTACAAGAGCCGCTGGGTGACCGGGAAGTCACCAGCCTGTAGGGGCGGCGCCGATAAGGGCCCAATAGCCACATCCGCCACGCCAGTACCGCCACGTCGCCATGACGTGAGTCCAAAAGGTGGTGCCGCATGCGGTACCAGCTTTCGAGAGATCCACTCTCCTTGGTCTCGGGTCGTCGCACTTTCCCGAAAGCCGCCCGGCTGATGGGTGCGCTCCCGTATAGCAAATGCGCGGTGGTCACCGGATACGGACTACCGGTGGCGTGGGCCGACTCGTCGTCGGAGTCGTCGTCCTCGGAATCCTCGTCGACGAGTTCTCCCGAGTCGAACTCGAACGAACCGGCCGAGGCCGCCACGCCATCGGCTGCGAAAACCAAGCCGGAAACGGAATCGACAACCGCGTCGACATCGACGGGGTCGACGACCACGCAAGCCCCGACCGGCGTCGTCGTCAGCACCGGCGGTGCCAACACGAGTTCGTCGTCGAAGGACACCGAGGAGACGACGGAACCGACCAAAGATCCAGCCCCGGCCAAGGGCAAGCCCGCCGCGGAGTCCGGCAAGTCGGCCTACGCAGCGGCTGAATCCACCGGCACCTCGGCGCCAGTCAACAAGGTCGATGCCGTCGAGGTCAAGGTCGACGCCGCCGAAGCGAATGTCGACGCTGATCCGCCACACAGCGACAATGTCGCTGTGTGGCGGGCAATTAGCGATGTTCCCGACTGCGCCCAAGAAGGCGCTGCCGGGCGCGACCTACTGCTGCTGTTTCATCGCCTCGGCGATTTCCTCCATGCTGACCTCGCGCACCGGCTGGCCCAATGACCACTGATGCCCGAATGGGTCGCGCATGACGCCGTAGCGGTCACCCCAGAACTGGTCTTCGAGCGGGGCGACCACGGTGGCACCGGCGTCTAGGGCCTGCTGGAACCTGGCATCCACATCTTCGACGGTCAGATGGATGGTGACCGGCGTGCCGCCGAGAGCGGCGGGCGTCGATGACTTTCCGTCGTTGTACTCGGGGAAGTCGTCGTTGAGCAGCACCGTGGATCCGTTGATCTGCAGCGCGGCGTGCACGAGCTTGCCGTCGGGCCCCGGAACTCGGCCCAGCTCAACGGCATTGAACGCCTTGACGTAGAAGTCGATCGCGGCGGCGGCGCCATCGACACACAGGTGTGGGGACAGGGAGGGCTGCACTTCAATGGCCATGATGTTCTCCTCGATGGTTGACGTGACCGGATGGGTTACCCCTTACAGACCAGCCGCACGGGCGGATCTCATCGCGGCGTTGCCCATGCAACCATGCCCCACCGACAAGTTGGTGAACTCAGACAATCGAGAACGAAGGTGGCAACTCGGCGCGGCCGGTCAGCGCCATCAGCACTGTCTCGCCGTGCCCTTCGGCGACCGCGATGCGCGCAGCCAACGCCGTCGCCTCAACCAGCACATCGACCGGCAGCTGGAACGAAATGCCAACGGCGCGAGCAATATCCAGCCCGTGCGCCGCCAGCTCGAACGTCCGCGTCGGCAAATACGTGTGCAGTCGGATGCCGGCACCGCCGATGACGGTGATCAGTGGGTCTCCGCCGCCAGACAGCTCGCCCAGAACACGCGAAACCAGCGCGTCGACCGTCGCGGCCGGATCGTCTCCCAGGTCCCGGCCCGCCTGCCTGCCGCGCTCGACGACGCCGGCCGGAGCCATACCGAGCGCCGCGGGGTTCACCCTCGCGTAGTACTCCTGCGGCGTGGTGATGTCCTCCCGCTCGGCGGCGTGCGCAAGATACGTGCTGACCGTGATGAGCGAGCGCGACGTGTGCCCGACCAGTGAGCGCAGGTTCCACTCACCCAGGCCGGGCCCATCCCACCGATCCGCGGGGACGTCATGCACCAGCGCCGCGAAACTGCGTGCCGCCGAAGCGAATGTTGCGACTGCGCCAGAAGGCACGGAAGACACAGTCACGACTTGGCGACTTGGTCCCAACCCTCGACGGATTCGGGGCTACGTGGGGCGGGCCCGACATAGATGGCCGACGGGCGGACTAACTTGCCGAGCCGCTTCTGCTCCAGGATGTGCGCGCTCCAGCCGGCGGTGCGCCCGCAGGTGAACATGGCCGGCATCATCTTCGTCGGCACCTGGGCGAAGTCCAGGATCACCGCCGCCCAGAACTCGACGTTGGTTTCGATCGCGCGGTCCGGGCGGCGTTCCCGCAACTCGGCCAGCGCGGCGTGCTCCACCGCGGCGGCCACTTCGTACCGCGGCGCTTCCAGCCGCTTGGCGGTCGCGCGCAGCACCCGTGCCCGCGGATCCTCGGCGCGGTAGACGCGGTGACCGAAGCCCATCAGCTTCTCGTTGCGGTCGAGAATCCCCTTGACCACCGCGCGCGCGTCGCCCGACTTCTCGGCCTCCTCGATCATCGGGATGACCCGCGCCGGTGCGCCGCCGTGCAGCGGTCCGCTCATCGCGCCGATCGCGCCCGACAAAGCCGCTGCGACATCCGCACCCGTCGACGCGATCACCCGCGCGGTGAACGTGGACGCGTTCATGCCGTGCTCGGCGGCGCTGACCCAGTAGGCGTCGATCGCCTCGACGTGCTTGGGATCCGGATCGCCCTGCCAGCGCGTCATGAATCGCGCTGTCACGGTGGAGCACTCGTCGATCATCCGCTGCGGGACCGCGGGCTGGTAGACCCCGCGCGCCGACTGCGCGACATACGACAACGCCATCACCGACGCGCGCGCCAGCTGCTCTCGGGCGGTCGCATCGTCGATGTCGAGGATCGGCGGGTAGCCCCAGATGGGCGCCAGCATGGCCAGCCCGGCCTGCACATCGACGCGGACGTCGCCGCTGTGGATGGGCAGCGGGAACGGCTCGGCGGGCGGCAGGCTGTGCCCGAACTTGCCGTCGACCAGCAGCGCCCACACATCACCGAAGGCGACCTGTTGGTTGACCAGATCCTCGATGTCGACGCCGCGGTACCGCAGCGCGCCGCCGTCCTTGTCGGGCTCGGCGATCTCGGTGGTAAAGGCCACGACGCCCTCTAGCCCGGGTACGAAATCTTCCGGTACTGCAGTCATGCGCCGATTCTTGCACTCGGGTTGCCGGCGCTGTCTACCGGTCGGTAACCAGTCGGCGAACAGGCAGAAGGTAGCGTTGTCGCGTGGCAACTCGCGATGACGAGCACCTGGCGAGAATGCGTGTCGAGTACGGATCCGTCGAGAAGGACGGCAGCGGTGACCTGGACTCCGACTGGCTGGCCGACGGCTGGGTCGCGCTGCTGCGCAAGTGGTTAGCCGACGCCGAACGCGCGGGGGTGGCCGAGCCGAACGCGATGGTGGTTGGCACGGTCGATCGCATGGGAAGGCCGGTCACCCGAACCGTGTTGTGCAAGAGCGTGGACGAAACCGGCATCTCATTCTACACCAATTACGACTCCGCCAAGGGCGACGAACTGGCCGCGACCCCGTACGCGTCGGCGACGTTCCCGTGGTTTCTGCTCGGCAGGCAGGTCCATGTCCGCGGCCCGGTGACCAAGGTGTCCGCCGAGGCGACCGCTGACTACTGGTCGAAGCGGCCCCGCGGCTCGCAATTGGGCGCATGGGCGTCGCACCAGTCAAGACCGATCGCCTCGCGTGCCGCCCTGTTGGAACAGTTGGCCGACGTGACGCAACGATTCGCCGATCACGACGCGGTGCCGGTGCCGCCGAATTGGGGCGGATACCTGATTGCGCCCGAGGTCGTCGAGTTTTGGCAGGGCCGGGAGAACCGGGTGCACAACAGGATTCGTGTAACAGAGGGCCGCGTCGACCGGCTCCAGCCCTAGTGCGGGAGCTTTTCGCCGACACCACACCGCTGCGGACACCTGATTTCCGGCGGCTCTGGCTGGCCGGCATCGTCACGGTCATCGGCGCCAACCTGACCATCTTCGCGGTGCCGGTCCAGCTCTACGCCCTCACCCAGAACTCCGTGTATGTCGGGCTTTCCGGGTTGTTCGCTGTGGTGCCGCTCGTGGTGTTCGGCCTGTGGGGTGGGGCATGGGCCGACGCGATGGACCGGCGACTGTTGCTGATCATCGCGTCCTGCGGGCTCGCGGTGGCCTCCGTGCTGCTGTGGCTGCAGGCCGCATTAGCGCTCAACAACGTCTGGGTGGTGCTGTGCCTGCTGTCGGTGCAACAGGCGTTCTACGCGATCAACAGTCCGACCCGGGCGGCGGCCATCCCGCGCATGCTTCCTGGCGACCAGCTGGCCGCAGCCAACTCTTTGAACATGACCGTCATGCAGTTCGGCGCCATCGTGGGGCCGCTGCTCGCGGGCGTGATGCTGCGCTGGGTCGACCTGTCCACGCTCTATTTGATCGACGCGATCACCTGCCTGGCGCCGATCTGGGTTACATTCCGCCTCGCAAAGATGCCACCCACCAATGGCGCGAATGGCTCGTCGGGGTGGGGCTTCACAGCGGTGCTCGACGGCTTCCGCTATCTGGCGGGCAACCAGGTGGTGCTGATGTCGTTCGTCGTTGACCTGATCGCGATGATCCTCGGCATGCCTCGCGCGCTCTTCCCGCAAATGGCGCACCAAAGCTTCGGGGGGCCGATCGAGGGCGGCACCACCATGGCGTTGCTGGCCGCGGCGATGTCGGCGGGTGCGGTCGCGGGAGGGGTGTTCTCCGGCTGGCTGCCGCGGATCCGGCGCCAGGGTCTGGCCGTCGTGATCGCCATCGTGGTGTGGGGTGCGGCGATGATCGGCTTCGGCCTGGCCGGCGGGCTGGCGCACGGAACGGCCGGAACGGTGCTATGGATTGCGTTGGCGTTCTTGGCGATTGGCGGCGCAGCGGATATGGTGTCATCGGCGTTTCGCAACACCATCCTGCAGCAGGCCGCGTCGGACGATGTGCGCGGCCGGCTGCAGGGTGTGTTCACCGTCGTCGTAGCGGGCGGGCCGCGGCTGGCCGATGCGGTGCACGGCGGCGCGGCCGCGGTGGTCGGCACCACGGTGGCCGCCGCGGGCGGCGGCGCGCTGGTCGTGGTCGCCGTGGTGCTCGCCGCGCTGGTGGTGCCTGCGTTCGTCCGCTACCGGGTGGCCGAAGGCGACAAAGTGTGACAGGCGACAAATGTCTAGCATTGCCAGTTTCTAAGTCAGATCATAACTTGCGGAGTTAGCATGCCCTTCGTGGCTGAAGTAAGGGGGGAGCCAGCCCTCGGTCTGCGTGAACGCAAGAAACTGCGCACCCGCGCCCTGTTGATGGACGCGGCGATCGACCTGTGCAACCGGCAGGGATTCGAGCGTACGACCGTCGACCAGATCGCCGCCGTCGCCGACGTCTCGCCCCGCACGTTCAGCCGGTACTTCGCCACGAAGGATGCCATCGCGCTGGCGCTCATTGACGACGTGGTCGATACGGCCGCCGTCGAACTGCAGCGCCAGCCGAGCGACATCAGCCATTTCGAGGCGCTGCGCCGCTCGTATGTCTCGATGTACAACAGCACGAAGTCTGCGCCGCCCGGAGCGCTCTCCGCTGATCGGATGGTGTCCATCGTGCGGATCATCGTGACCTCGCCGACGTTGCGGCAGGCCGCCCTCGAGAACCGCCCCCACGCGGTCAACGTCGCGCTCGCCAAGCGGCTGGGTGTCGATCTCGAGGACCGTCGGCTCAAGCTGATCTCCACGGTGTGGGGATCGATCGTCATGACCGCACTCGGCGACCTCTCCGAGCAAGGTGTCGACTGGGAGCACGTCGGGATCGACGACATCGTCACGCGGCTGGAAGCGACGTTCGTCGAGTTCATCGATGAAATCGGGGACGTTCGGCACCCTGTGTAACCAAGTGCCTGCCCCCGCGCGGGCACGACCACTGGAATGGGACTACCTTTTGTAAGGCAGACTTCCGCATTGACGGCAGCGAAGAAGGGATTCCCGTGGCCGATAACGCATCCGGTGGTGAAAAACATGCCACCCTCAAATACCCCGGTGGCGAGCTCGACCTCGACATCGTCCCCGCCACCGAGGGCGCTGACGGCATCGAGCTGGGTTCGCTGCTCGCCAAGACCGGCTACACCACGTACGACAGCGGCTTCGTCAACACCGCCTCCACCAAGAGCGCCATCACGTACATCGACGGCGACGCCGGCATCCTGCGCTACCGCGGATACCCGATCGAGCAGCTCGCCGAGAAGTCGACGTTCATCGAGGTCAGCTTTCTGCTGATCTACGGCGAACTGCCCACCACGGAGCAGCTGGAGAAGTTCACAACCCTGATCCAGCGGCACACGCTGCTGCACGAGGACCTGAAGCGGTTCTTCGACGGCTTCCCGCGTAACGCGCATCCGATGCCGGTGCTGTCCAGCGCGGTCAACGCGCTGAGCGCCTACTACCAGGACTCGCTGGACCCGTTCGACGACGAGCAGGTGGAGCTGTCGACGATCCGGCTGCTGGCCAAGCTGCCGACGATTGCGGCGTATGCGTACAAGAAGTCCGTCGGCCAGCCGTTCCTGTACCCGGACAACTCGATGACCCTCGTCGAGAACTTTCTGCGGATGACGTTCGGCCTCCCGGCCGAGCCATACGAGGTGGACCCGGAGCTCGTCCGGGCTCTCGACATGCTGTTCATCCTGCACGCCGACCACGAGCAGAACTGCTCGACGTCGACCGTGCGGCTGGTCGGCTCGTCGCAGGCCAACCTGTTCACGTCGATCTCGGGCGGCATCAACGCGCTGTGGGGACCGCTGCACGGCGGCGCCAACCAGGCGGTGCTGGAGATGCTCGAGGACATCCGTCAGCAGGGCGGTGACGTCCACGACTTCGTGAAGAAGGTCAAGGACAAGGAAGACGGCGTCAAGCTGATGGGCTTCGGCCACCGGGTCTACAAGAACTACGATCCGCGGGCGCGCATCGTCAAGGAACAGGCCGACAAGATCCTCGGCAAGCTGGGCGGCGACGACGAGCTGTTGGACATCGGCAAGGCGCTGGAAGAGGTCGCGCTGACCGACGACTACTTCATTGAGCGCAAGCTCTACCCGAACGTCGACTTCTACACCGGCGTGATCTACCGCGCCATGGGGTTCCCGACGCGGATGTTCACCGTGCTGTTCGCGCTCGGCCGGCTGCCCGGCTGGATCGCGCACTGGCGTGAGATGCACGACGAGGGCGACAGCAAGATCGGCCGTCCGCGCCAGATCTACACCGGGTACACCGAGCGGGACTACAAGGCCGCCGGCGCTCGCTAATTTCTGCCGTGAACAGTCGCAAAGGCTCCCATTTCGCGGCGTGTCGGGGTGCTTTTGTGTCTGCTCGGCCACACTGGCTTGCCTGACAGACAGTTGTAGTTTCACAATAGTTGCGTGAATGAAACTGTCGTCCGATCGCTGAGCGCTCGGCGCAAGGGCATCATCCTGGTGTCCTGCTGCCTGAGCCTGCTGATCGTGTCGATGGACGCGACGATCGTCAACGTCGCCATTCCGAACATTCGTGCCGACCTCGGTGCGTCGGCATCGCAGCTGCAGTGGGTGATCGACATCTACACGCTGGTGCTGGCATCGCTGCTGTTGTTGTCCGGCGCCGCCGGCGACCGGTTCGGGCGCAGGCGCACCTTCCAGATCGGGCTGACGGTCTTCGCGCTGGGGTCGCTGCTGTGCAGCCTGTCGCCGAACATCGAGACGCTGATCGCCGCGCGTTTTGTGCAGGCCATCGGGGGCTCGATGATGAACCCGGTCGCGATGTCGATCATCACGCAGGTGTTCACCGGTCGGGTGGAGCGGGCACGTGCGATCGGCGTCTGGGGCGGCGTCGTCGGCATCTCGATGGCGCTCGGCCCGATCGTCGGTGGCGCGCTGATCCAGGTGGTCGACTGGCGCGCCGTGTTCTGGATCAACCTGCCGATCTGCGCGCTGGCGATCCTGTTGACGGCGATCTTCGTTCCGGAGTCCAAGTCGGCGACGATGCGCGATGTCGACCCGATTGGGCAGGCCCTCGGTATCGCCTTCCTGTTCGGCGTGGTGTTCGTGCTCATCGAGGGGCCCGGAATGGGTTGGACCAACGTCCGCACCATCGTCGTGGCCGTCATTGCGGCGGGGGCGTGCGTCGGCTTCCTGCGTTACGAGGGGCGCCGTCGCGACCCGTTCATCGATCTGCGGTTCTTCCGAAGCGTCCCGTTCGCATCGGCGACGATGATCGCGGTGTGCGCATTCGCCGTGTGGGGTGCGTTCCTGTTCATGATGTCGCTGTACCTGCAGGACGAGCGAGGCTACTCCGCGATGCACACCGGGCTGATCTACTTGCCCGTAGCCGTTGGCGCGCTGATCTTTTCGCCCCTGTCGGGGCGGCTGGTCGGCCGCTTCGGCAGCCGCCCGTCGCTCGTGGTCTCCGGCACGCTGATAACCGCGGCGACGGTGATGCTCACACGGCTGACCGCGACCACGCCGGTGTGGATGTTGCTGACGATCTCCGCCGTGATCGGCATCGGGTTCTCGATGGTCAATACACCGGTCACCAACGCGGCGGTCAGTGGCATGCCGACCGATCGGGCAGGTGCCGCCTCGGCAGTGGCCTCGACAAGCCGGCAGGTGGGCGTGAGTCTTGGTGTGGCGCTGTGCGGTTCGCTCGCGGGTTCCGCGTTGGGGACGGCGGGGGCGGACTTCGCCGCGGCCGCCCGGCCGCTGTGGTTCGTGTGCGCGGGACTCGGGGTGGCGATCATCGCCCTTGGCCTGTACTCGACGTCACCTCGCGCCGTGCGCTCGGCCGAGCGGCTTGCGCCGTTGGTCGCCGGTTCCCATGCACAATTCGAGGGTGCTCGTGCGACGTAATCCGTTGGCCGACGAAGTTTGGCGCGCGATCGCGGCAGCGGTGATCGACAACCGCGACAGCTGGAGGCGCGCGGTCATCGAGCAAACAGGATTGCCGTTCAGCCGGATCCGGATCCTAAGGCGGCTGGCCCGGAAGCCGATGACGGTGAAGCAGGTCGCACACGCCGCGACCATTGACGCGCCCGCGGCGACGGTGGCGGTCAACGACCTCGAAGAGCGTGGACTCGTATTGCGCGAGACCGATCCAACCAATCGCCGGTGCAAGGTGGTGTCACTGACCGACGCCGGCCGCGAGATGGTCCGGGCGATCGACGCGGTCGACAATCCGGCACCGCATGCTCTTGCCGCGCTCGACGATGCCCAGCTCAAAGAGCTGAAGGCGATCGTCGACAAGCTCGCGAAATAGCATTCCCGGTCACCAATCCGGCGATTTCACAGCCCTGGCTTCTGTCTCGGCGTGAGGATTACCCGGTGGCGATGTCGTGCGGTGCGTGCGGCGCCGAGCTGCGGGACGCCGCCCGGTTCTGCGACGCCTGCGGTTCGCCCGTCGCCGCCACGGACAGTCACGCCGAGTACAAGCAAGTGACGGTGCTGTTCGCCGATGTCGTCCATTCGATGGACATCGCGGCGGCGGTCGGGGCCGAACGGCTCCGCGAGATCATGACCGACTTGTTCAACCGCTCGTCCAAGGTCGTCCAGCGATATGGCGGGACTGTCGACAAGTTCACCGGTGACGGCGTAATGGCCTTCTTCGGGGCGCCGATCGCGCTCGAGGACCACGCTCTGCGCGCCTGCCGGGCGGCACTGGAGATTCAAAACGACGTTCAAGGTCTCGCCACCGCAGTCGAGGGACGTGACCATGTCGCACTGCAGCTGCGTGTCGGGTTGAACTCCGGTGAGGTGATTACAGGTGAGATCGGCTCGGGCCCCTTGGCTTACACCGCTGTGGGCGAGCAAGTCGGAATGGCCCAACGCATGGAGTCCGTGGCGCCGCCCGGCGGCGTAATGGTGAGTGAGTCGACCGCACGGCTGGTGGAGGACGGCGCCATGCTTGCCGAACCAGAGCTCGTGCACATCAAGGGCGCTCAACTGCCGGTCTCAGCGCGCCGGCTTCTGGAAATCGCCACCGATCGGCGAACGGACCGAGCGGAGACAAGTTTCGTTGGCCGCCAGTGGGAGATGGGCGCCCTCAGCGGACTTCTCGACCGGGCAGGCAACGGCAATGGATGTGTCGTCGGCATGGTCGGCCCGCCAGGAATCGGCAAAAGCCGCATTGTCCGCGAAATCGCCTCGCGTGCAACGGATGCAGGTTTCGAGATGTTCACGACCCACTGTGAATCTCACACCACCGACGTCCCATTCCACGCTGCGGCCGGTCTGGTGCGCGCCATCACCAGTTCGAACGGTTTGGACGACGCCGCGGCCCGAACGCAGGTCCGGGCGCGGTTTTCAGGGGCGGACGACGAGGATCTGTTGATTCTGGAGGATCTCCTCGGCATCAGCGATCCCGCGGCTGCGTTGCCGCAGATCGACCCAGACGCCC
>JAVRPG010000880.1:0-5718 GCA_032162325.1 Mycobacterium sp.
GCGCCGAGGGTATGCACCGCGGTGATGACGGCCTGCGCGATCAGCTGCCCTTCGTCCGCGCCCGCGACGGATTCGGTCGGCTGCGCCGGCGCGACCGGCTCGCCCTGGCGCAGCCGCGCGATGGTCCCCGGCGGCCATTGCAGCACCTCTTCGAGCTTTGCTCGGGTGCGCTCGCGTGGCCAGCTGCGGCCCTTTTCGAAGGCGATCAGGGCACCGGCGTTGATGATTCCGTCCGCCGCGAGGCTGCGCTGACTGATGTCGAGTTCTCGCCGGCGGGCGGCGGCCGCAGCCCCGGCGCGGGCCAGCCCAGCGTCGACGACGTCCGCCGTCTCAGCGGTCGGCTCCGCGTCTGTCATTCCGGCGATTCCTCGCTGAGTGGTGTAGTGCGCAGGGTGCCGCAATAGTAACCATCCCCGCCCTGACTGCTACGACTTGAGGGCGCATTTTGCCCGATCGATATGTGGCGGAGCTACGGCTTTGATCTCGGCTTAACCGTATCAACGCTACGGAATTACATCTTTGGCGTACTCCGATGTCGTCGCAGGTAATGACACCTTTCAACGCGCTTGGCTGCTCGTTCCAGCTATCCGACCCGCGACTCCTCGTGACTGGGTTTCAGTTTTAACTGTTGCATCGCTACAGTTTGTGCGCTACGTTTGGCGCCATCGCGGCGAGGCGCCGCAGAGCGTGCAGAGGAGCAACAGCGATGACCGGACCGGAATGGGAAGAGACACCGATAGGCGCGTGCACCCGAGATCCCGAACGATGGACCACCACGGCGGACGAAGAGGCCAAGGCCATCTGCCGGGCGTGCCCGCGTCGATGGTTGTGCGCCCGCGAGGCGTGCGAACTGCCACGCGCGGAGGGCCTGTGGGCGGGGATCGTCATCCCCGAGGGCGGCCGCGGACGGACGTTTGCCCTGCGCCAGCTGCGTTCACTCGCCGAGCGCAACGGCCACCCGGTGCGCGACCGGCGACTCTTCGCGGAATCCGCCTGAGCGCGACCCGTTCGCCGCCGGTGTCGGGGGGTCGGCGGCGAATGGGTGGCCGGAATATCCCATCGCCTGAGGCCGTTGGATCACGCGACGGTGCCGGGCATGCCCCGGGCCCCAACCAGAATCGTCGCTCCGAGCGACCACTCGCCGAGAGGCGCCATGACGGCATCGTCCCAACTTTTCGACCTACCAGGTGTCCACGAACCGCTGACCGCGCGGCGGTTCGTTGCGCGCCGCGGCCGCCGCGAGGGTTGCGGCGATCAAGCCGCGGGTGTCGGCGGGATCGATGACATCGTCGATCTCGAACAGCGCAGCGGCGTTGAGCGCCTTGGCATTTTCCTGCGCGGCGGCCGTCGCCTGCCGGACGCGCTGTTCACGCTCGTCGTCGTCGGCGATCTTCTCGAGCTCCTTGCGCAGCCCGAGGCGAACGGCTCCCTCGAGACCCATCGGGCCGAGGTGGGCGCCCGGCCAAGCCACGGTGAGCAACGGCTCGTGCAGACTGCCGCCGACCATCGCCTGAGCGCCGAGCCCATACCCGCGGCGCAGCACCACGGCGATCAACGGGACGCGCAGCGCGGCGCCCGCGACGAGCATGCGCGAGGCGCGCCGCACCAGCGCTTCGGCCTCGGCAGCCGGGCCGACCATGTAGCCGGGGCAGTCGACGAGCGACACGATCGGCAGGCCGAAGGCGTCGCAGAGCTGTAGGAAACGAGCGGCCTTGTCGGAGGCGGCCGCCGTGATCGCGCCCGCCATCACCCGCGTGTTGTTGGCGATGATGCCAACGGCTCGGCCCTCGATCCGGGCCAGGGCGGTCACCATCTCGGGGGCGAACCGCTCGCGAAGGAATGTCACCGATCCGTCGTCGGCCAACGTCTCAATAATCGGGGTGACGAAGTAAGCACGCCTGGCACGCTCGGGAACCATTGTGCGCAGGCGTGTTTGGTCACTTGCGCCGCCAGGTGTCGTCGCGCCCTGGAAGTAGCCCAGCAGCCGCTTGGTCACGACGACCGCCTCGGCCTCGTCGGCGGCGACGACGTCGACCACCCCGTTGGGCGCCTGCACCGAGATCGGGCCGACGGCGTCGGGGTGAACGTCGCCGAGCCCGCCGCCTGCGATCATCGCGGGCCCGCCCATTCCGATCGACGCGTCCTCGGTGGCGACGATCAGATCGGAGCACCCGGCGATCACCGCGTTGCCGGCGAAGCAGCGGCCCTTGACGATCGCGATCCGCAGCACCACCCCCGACAGTGCCGCCCACAACTTGAACGCGCGAGCATCGAGAGCCGATACGACGGGATAGTCGGTGTCACCGGGACGTCCGCCGCCGCCCTCGGCGAAGAACACGGTGGGCCACCGCATCCGCTCGATCAGTTCGAAGAGCCGGTCCTTCTTTCGATGGCCGAGCGCGCCCTGCGTACCGGCGAGCACGGTGTAGTCGTAGGACAACACCGCGCACGCGCTGCGGGCGTCGCCGAACAGGTCGCTGTTGATGCGCGCCGTGCCCGCGACGAGCCCGTCTGCGGGCGTGCGCTCGATCAGTTCGGCCAGATCGCGGCGAAATCGCTGGGCGGCGATCGCGAACCGCCCGTACTCGACGAACGAGCCCGCATCGACGAGATCCTCGACATTCTCCCGAGCGGTTCGCCCGTTGCCTGCGTGCCGGCGTTTCACCGCATCTGGGCGCGCCGCGTCCTCGGTGAGCGCGCGACGCCGCAACAACTCGGCGTGGTCGTCGCGGATCGACTCGTCAGGCTCGGTCATCGCGCTGATGCTAGCGCTCGCGAAAGTTATCCACAGGGGGCTCATTGGGCGCCCGGTTCTGTCGGCAGACCGGCTTAACGTGCGGTCATGACCAACTGGATCAATACCGTCAGCCGTGACCACGTCGAGCGCGGGGTGCGCGGCCGCTTCACACAGGCCAACCACGGCAAGCCGAACCTGTTGCGCAAGATGGCCCGCGGTGACTGGATCGTCTTCTACTCCCCGAAGACCGTCTACCCCGACGGCGACCCGTTGCAGGCCTTCACAGCCATCGGGCGGGTCGCCGACGATGAGCCGTACCAGGCCGAGATGTCGCCGGACTTTCAACCGTGGCGTCGCAATGTCGATTTCCTGGAGTGCGCCGAGACTCCCATTCGACCGCTGTTCGAGCAGCTGGACTTCATCGAGGACCCGGCGCGCTGGGGGTACAAGTTCCGCTTCGGTGTGTTCAAGATCAGCGATCACGACTTCGACGTGATCCGGTCGGCAATGACGGGCGAGGCGGCCCAAGGCGCTACTGTGAGTGGGTGAGCAACACCGACACCGCTCCGGCCGAAGTTGCCTGTGTGGCTTCGCCATTCGCCGGTGTGCTGCATCCGCGCGAGGTGCCGCTTGGCGGACCGCGGGCAATCCTGGTGCGACGCACGCTGCCGCAGCGGGAACGCTCGCTGATCGGGGCGTGGTGTTTCGCCGACCACTACGGCCCGCATGACGTACGCGCCGGCACAGGAATGGACGTGCCGCCGCATCCCCACACCGGATTGCAAACCGTCAGCTGGCTGTTCGCCGGTGAGGTAGAGCATCGCGACAGCGCGGGCGTGCACGCGATGGTGCGGCCCGGCGAGCTGAATCTCATGACCGCGGGCGCGGGCATCTGTCATTCCGAGGTCTCCACCGCGGCCACCACCGTCCTGCACGGCGTGCAGCTGTGGGTGGCGCTGCTCGAGTCCGACCGTGACACCGGCCGCGACTTCGCCCACTACGTGCCGGAGCCGTACTCGGTTGCCGGCGCCACCATGCGGGTCTTCCTTGGCGACCTCGCCGGTGACCGCTCACCCGTACATACCTTCACCCCGTTGCTCGGCGCGCAGATCGACCTCGACCCGGGCGCCCACCTGACCCTCGACGTCGATCCCGGCTTCGAGCACGGCGTACTGCTCGACCAGGGCAGCGTCGAAGTCGCGGGTACCGCGCTCGCTGTGGCCGATCTCGCATTCCAGGCGGCCGGGAGCGACCGGCTGGAGGTGGCAAACGGCGGCCAAGGCCCGGCACGTGTGCTGCTGCTCGGCGGTCCGCCGTTTCCCGAGCAGCTGGTCATGTGGTGGAACTTCGTCGGGCGCAGCCACGAGGAGATCGCGACGTACCGGCAGATGTGGGAGAACCGCGACGCCCGCTTCGGTGAGGTGCACGGTTACCAGGGAGCGGTGTCACGCCTGCCGGCCCCACCGCTGCCGAACGCGACATTGCGTCCGCGGCCCAACCCCGGTGTATAGGTGACATATGACCACCGACAAGACCGGCGCACCCACCACGGTGACCGCCGAACCCGATCGCTTCAGCATTTCCGTCGACGGACAAAAGGTCGGGTTCGTCGAGTTCGTCGACCGCGACGGCCAGCGGATCTTCACCCACACCGAGGTGCTCGACGAGTTCGGGGGACGCGGTCTGGCAACGATTCTCATCGACGAAGCGCTGCAGGCCACCCGCGACGCCGGTCTGCGGATCGTCGCCGTGTGTCCGATGGTGGCCGGGTTCGTCAAGAAGCACGGCGAGTTCGCCGACGTCGTCGACCCTGTGGATGCCGACGTCAAACGCTGGCTGGCGAATTCTTAGCCGAGCTAGCCCGATATCGTCGGTCGCGATGACCACTCAGGATCGCGCGGCCGAGTTCCCCGCTCCCCGCAGCGGGCCGTCGGCGTTCTTCGTCGCCGACGGCAACACCTTCGTGCCACAGCCCATTGCCAGGGGCCCGTGGGGTGAGACGATCAGCGGCAACTACGTCGGCGGCATCCTCGGCCATGTCCTCGAACGTGACGCAGGCGATCCCGCGTTTCAGCCCGCGCGGCTCACCGTCGACCTGTTTCGACCGGCCGCGCTGGCACCGGTGCGCGTCGACACCACGGTCACCCGTCAGGGCCGCCGGCTCAGGTTGGTCGACGCGGTGATGACGCAATCCGACACCGTCGTCGCCCGCGCGAGCGGACTGTTTCTGCGCCGCGGCGAGCAGCCCGCCGACGAGATCTGGACGACGCCGCTGACCATGCCGCCCGTTCCGCCGACACCCGATCCGATTCCGCGGGGATTGGCCATGCTCGTCTGGACCTACGGCAACAACGAGCACACCCCCGGGCCGGGCTTCGGGCTCGACGCCTGGCAACACGCTGGCCCGAAGTACATCTGGGTGCGCGACATCAGGCCGTTGATCGACGGCGAAGATCTAACGCCATTCACCCGCGCCGCGATGGCCGGGGACATGGCCAGCTCGCTAACCCATTACGGCACAGGCGGTTTGCAGTTCATCAACGCCGACTACACGTTGACGTTGAGCCGGCTGCCTGAAGGGCCGTACCTCGGGTTGGCGGCGTTGACCCACTACAGCCATGCCGGGGTTGCGACCGGTGTCGCCACGATCGTTGATCAACACCGCCCGATCGGCAGCGCCGTCGCCACCGCGTTGTCGAATCCCGGCTTCGCCCCACCGCACCCTTAGCGCGGCTGCAGGACCACCACGGGAATCTCGCGGTCGGTCCAGCTCTGGTAGTCGTCGAAGTCGGAGTTGGCCTCGACGATGCTCGGCCACAGCCTGGCCCGCTCCTCGGGTCCTGCCGTCTCGGAACGCACCGGCCGGCGGTCCGCACCGATCTCGATGTATGCGTCGGGATTGGCCACCAGGTTGCGGTACCACTGAGGATGCTCGGCACGCCCGCCCTGCGAGGCGACGACCACGATGTCAGCGCCGTCGG
>JAVRPG010000881.1:0-3213 GCA_032162325.1 Mycobacterium sp.
GCTCGAAGATCCCCTCTTCGACGAGCCGGTTGAGCCGATCGGTGAGCACGTTGCGAGCGATCCCGAGACTCTGCTCGAAATCGATGAACTTGGTGATGCCGAGGAAGGCGTCGCGGATGATCAGCCATGTCCAGCGCTCCCCGATGATCTCGAGCACCTGCGCGACCGAGCACGACTCCTGCCCGTCGTAGTTCCGTTTGAGCATGAAAAAAGTCTACCCGAGGTCGGTTGCGTGAAACTACAGACACGCGGATGGTCGGTTGCGTCACGCAACTCACTACGACCGTTGCAAGGCAACCATGCCGGCGCGGAACGCCGCGACCACACGAAGGAGAGTCGCCATGACAGTTGCCACGACCAGGAAGCCCGTGCTCGAACCGGCCGCCCAGGAGTTCGCTGACGCGACCGCTAATCCGCCGTACCTGTTCGACCTCGGTCCGGAGAAGGGTCGCGAAATCGTCGACCAGGTGCAGTCCGGCGACATCGCCAAGCCCGACGTCGACGTCACCGACACGACGGTGCCGGGCGGGCCGTCGGGTGAGGTGTCGGTGCGCATCCTGCGCCCCCGCGGCGCGACTGGCCCGCTGCCGGTGATCGTCTACATCCACGGCGCGGGCTGGGTGTTCGGCAACGCGCACACCCACGACAGGCTGATCCGCGAGCTCGCCGTCGGCACCAACGCCGCCGTCGTGTTCCCCAACTACAGCCTCTCCCCGGAGGCGAAGTACCCCACCGCGATCGAAGAGTCCTACGCCGTCGCCGCCTGGGTCGCCCAGCACGGCGCGGAGCAGAACCTCGACCCGACCCGGATCGCGATCGCCGGCGACTCGGTCGGCGGCAACATGAGCGCGGCGCTGACGCTGCTGGCCAAGCAGCGTGGCGAGGTCAGCTTCGCCCAGCAGGTGCTCTTCTACCCGGTCACCGACGCCAGCTTCGACACCGGCTCCTACCAGCAGTTCGCCGAGGGCTACTTCCTGCGCCGCGACGCCATGCAGTGGTTCTGGGACCAGTACACGACCGACCCCGCGCAACGCGCGCAGATCACCGCCTCACCACTACGTGCCTCACTCGACGAGCTGGCCGGCCTTCCCCCCGCGCTCGTGATCACCGGCGAAGCCGACGTGCTGCGCGACGAGGGCGAGGCCTACGCAGCCAAGTTGCGCGCGGCCGGCGTCCCGGTCACCGCGGTGCGCTACCAGGGCATCATCCACGACTTCGTCATGCTCAACGCCCTACGCGACACACACGCCGCCAGCGCCGCCATCGCCCAGGCGACCGCCACGCTCCGCGCAGCCCTGCACCCCACCACCTGACAACCACGCCCTGGGACGGCGGCGGCGTCAGCGGCCGCCGCCTTCACAATTGCCGAAGGCCGCAACCATGACCACAAGCGCTGCAACCCGACGCCTCGACCCGCTACACCGCGTCACCGGAACTCACCGCCAACCTGCAGTCCGTCCTCACCGACCTGATCAACCTGAGCCTGCAAACCAAGCAGGCACACTAAAACGGCGTCCGACAGACCTTCGGCGACCAGAACCACAACTCGGCGAGCTCGTCGACATCGCACTGTGGGCAGCGACACCATCGCAGAACGCATGCGCGCACTCGGCGCGACACCGGATGGTCGTTCCGCCGCGGTCGCGGCCATGACCAGGCCGCCCGCCTACCCGCACGGCGAGCAGCACACGACAACCGCCGTCAGGCTCGTCTTCGGCAGCGCCACCGCCGCCGTCGCGACCATGCGCGCTAAACACGACGCCGTCGATGCCGCAGACCCGACGACCTCAGACCTGCTGCACGCGCTGATCGTCGGCCTGCAGAAGCAAATGTGGATGCTCGCCGCGCAGCTAGAGGTCATCTGAGCACTAACACGGCGACCGCCTGTCTTCCGGGACGAGGCGAGCCAGCCTCTGCTCCGGCTGAACCGGTCGGCGCGGTCCCACGCAGCAAAGGGGTGTTCCGTGGACCCAAGACTGAGACGCGATGGCGAGCTGATGCGCGCTCTACCCGACAAGCAGACGGTGCAAAACACGGCGCAGCAGACCGTGGACCGACAGCTCGTGCTCGCCGCTCTACGGACGCTGTCAATCGAACACCGGCAGGCGCTATTCGAGACGTACTTCCGCGGCGCATCAGTCGCCGAGGCCGCGGGCACTCTCGGCGTGCCACCCGGGACCGTCAAGTCCCGCACCCACTACGCGCTCCGCGCGCTACGACAGGTAATCGACAAGCACCGACCTCAACTAACCGGCTGACCGTCTTCCGCGCCCAACCGTGGTCACCAGCAGAGGTGCGCCGGCGCCGGTCAACGCAATGAAGTCAGGGCGCCAATTCCGGCGCCGGGCACAGCGATCGAGAAGGGCTAGAGCAATGTCTTCAACCATTAAGGAAGCCGCCACCTTGACCCTTGAGGTCGGCGGGACCTCGTTCGCCTACCGCGAGGTAGGCCCGACCGGGGGCGTGCCGGTGGTGTTCTTGCACCACTTCACCGCGGTACTCGATGATTGGGACCCGGCCGTGGTCGACGGCATAGCGGCCGAGCGGCGCGTCATCCTGGTCGACCTGCGCGGCGTCGGCGGCTCGGGCGGCAGCACCCCCGACAGCGTCGAGGCCATGGCCGGCGACACGATCGCGTTTATCGAGACGCTCGGGCTGAGCACGGTCGACCTGCTCGGCTACTCCCTCGGCGGCATGATCGCCCAAGTGATCATCCAGCAGCGGCCCGACCTGGTCCGCCGCATCATCCTGGCCGGCACCGCACCCGCCGGCGACCAGGGACCCGCCGCCACCGGGGCCATCCTCCAGGCGGCCCTGGACCAGGCCGGCGCCCAGGGCAAGCACCCTAAGCACTTCCTGTTCTTCTCCCCGACCGCCACCAGTCAAGCCGCCGCGGACGCCTTCCTCGCCCGCCTCGACCAGCGCACACAGAACCGCGACGCACCCGTGTCCAGCGAAACGATCGGCGCCCAGATCACCGCCCTCGCCAAGTGGGAGCAAGGGAGCTCGCCCGCCGGCCTGACCAACGTGGACAAGCCCGTCCTAGTCGTCAACGGCGACGACGACACCATGCTGCCCACACGCAGCTCATTCCACCTCGCCGAACTGCTGCCCGACACCCAGCTCAGCATCTACCCCGACTCAGGCCACGGCGCCATCTTCCAGCACCACGACCTGTTCGTGACACAGGCACTGCACTTCCTCCACGACTAG
>JAVRPG010000882.1:0-6336 GCA_032162325.1 Mycobacterium sp.
TAGTTCGCGAAGTCCTGCAGCCCGTAGGTGCAGTCGTCGATCGCCTGGTCGCGGGTGTCGGCGAGATGCATGATGGCCAGCACCCGCCAGTCAGAGCGGTCGGGCTCGTCGCGTCCGGATTTCTCAGCCTGGTCCACCACCACCTGCCAGGTGTTCTCCAGGGCCGCGTACCCGCCAGGCACCGACATCGACAGCGACAGCAGCGACGTGCCCAGCGCGCCGGCCAGCCGAGGTCCGGACGGGGAAATCATTGCCGCCGTGGATATCTCGGGGTATGGCCAGGTATACGGCCTGACGTGAAGCTGAGCGTCGCGCAGCGTGAACCAGTCGGAGTGCCGGTCGATCCGTTCGTCCGGCGCGGCCCGGAACAGCGCGAGGATCGCCTCAAGCGACTCCTGCATCATCCGGCGCTGCTCGACGGGATCGATGCCCATCATGAAGGCGTCGGACGGCAATGCACCCGGTCCGGTGCCGAACATCACCCGCCCCCGAGTGAGGTGGTCAAGCAGCACCCACCTGTCGGCCACCATCAGCGGATGGTGGTACGGCAGCGACACGACGCCGGTGCCGAGGCGAATGTGCTTGGTCCGCTCGGCCGCTGCGGCGATGAACACCTCGGGGCAGGAGATGAGCTCGTAGCCGCCGGAGTGATGCTCACCGAACCACGCCTCGTCATAGCCGAGCCGGTCCAGCGCCACCGTCCGTTCGAGGTCGTATTCCAGTGCGACGGTGGGGGATTGACCGACCGGGTGGAATGGGGTGATGAACACCCCGAAGTTCAGTGGCTTGTTGGCTGGCTTGCTCACTTCGCCTCCGATTCGCCGAGGAAGTCCAGCAGCGCCGCATTGACCTCGTCCGGCCGCTCCTGCTGAACCCAGTGCCCGCACCCTCGATCAGGACTTCACAGTACGAACCGGACACCACGTCGCTCACCTGGTCACGTGACGTGAAGCCGAGCACGGGGTCCGCGGTGCCCGCGATGAACAGCGTGGGCACCGCGATCGTCGGCGACGGCGTCGTCTCGGTCTGTTCCCAGTTGCGGTCGAAGTTGCGGTACCAATTCAGCCCTCCGGTGAAACCCGTCCGGCTGAACTCCTCGACGTAGTGGTCGATCTCGTCCTGACTGATCCAGTCGGGTAGCCCGTCGGGTTCGGGCAGCCGGTCGATGAAGCCCTCCGGACCCGGCGACGCCATGCTCAGGATCGCGTTGCCCTCGGCCGGCCGCAGGCCGCCGATCATCCGCCGCATGGTGCGCGCCGGATCGCCGCCGAGTTCGGCGTCCGCCGGTCCGGGCTCCTGGAAATAGAGGATGTAGAAGAAGTTCTCCCCGAAGACGCTCCGCCACAACTGGGTCGGCGGCGCCGGCGGCCGCGGGATCGGCGGGACGCTCATCGCCACGCACGCCGAGACTCGGTCGGGGTGCAGCAGCGGAAACGTCGTCGCGACGATCGATCCCCAGTCGTGCCCGACGATCGCCGCCTTCTCGACGCCGACGTCGTCGAGCAGTCCGGCGATGTCACCGGTCAGCAAGACGATGTCGTAGTCCGAGACGGCGTCGGGTCGGGACGAGCCGCCGTAGCCACGCTGATCGGGAGCCAGCACGTGGTAGCCGGCAGCGACGAGGGCCGGGATCTGGTGCCGCCACGAGTAGGCCAATTCGGGAAACCCGTGCGCCAGCACTACGAGGGGCGCGCCGCGGTCACCCGCCTCGGTCACTCGCAACTGCACGCCGTTGGTATCAACTAACCGTTCGGTTGATGTGATCACGACCACAGCCAAGCACAGGCCGCTGCGCGCCGAAAGCGAGCCTGCGCTCGAAATGTTGCGAATTTTTCGAGCACAAGCTCACGTTCGTCGGCAAGGTGAGCACTGTGACGGGCTTTGTTCAGCGCTCCATCCAGACGGGCGGCGCAACGATCAACGTGCTTATCGGCGGTGAGGGGCCGCCCGTGATGTTGCTCCACGGGTATCCGCAGACACATCTCGAGTGGCGCTAGATCGCACCAGAACTCGCGAGGGATTTCACAGTCGTCACGCCTGATTTGCGCGGCTGCGGAGACAGCAGCAAGCCGGACGGCGGCGGCGACCACGTCAACTATTCGAAGCGTGCCATGGCCATCGATCAGGTCGAAGTGATGGCGGCACTCGGCTTCGACAGGTTCGCGTTCGTCGGCCATGACCGCGGCGCGCGAGTGGGCCACCGGTTGGCGCTGGATCATCCGGTCCGCGTGACGAAGCTGGCGCTGCTCTTCATCTGCCCGACGCTGCACATGTACAACACCGCGAACCGTGCATTCGCAACCTTCTACTTCCACTGGTTCTTCCTGATCCAGCCGGAGCCGTTTCCGGAAACGCTGATCGGCGCCAACGCCGAAGCGGTGCTCAAGCAATTCATGGGTGCGGTGCAAGGAATCGAACCGCAGGCTCTCGCCGAGTACCTCCGCTGCTTCAGCGATCCCGCAACGATTCATGCCACATGTGAGGACTATCGGGCCGCCGCGACCATCGATCTAGCGCACGACGAGGCGGATCTCGACGAGAAAATCGCCTGCCCGCTGCTTGTGCTGTGGGGTGCACAGGGCCTCGTCGGGCAGATGTACGACGTGCTGGCCGTATGGCGGGAGCGCGCCGACAGCGTCTCCGGTCGTGCCCTTCTCTGCGGTCACTGGTTGCCTCAGGAGGCGCCGAAAGAGACGCTCGCGGAGCTGCGAGCATTTCTGATCGGCTGATCGAGCGCACCCCCGCCAACCGCCGGGAACTGTAGTCCGTTGGTCTAGCGGTAGCCTGAACTATCCCAGCTGCGCGTATTGGAAGGACCTGGCCGATGTCGGCCGATGCTAGATGAACCGGAAAAATGTAGTCCGCACGCTCACCGCGGTCGCCGTGGTGCTGTTGCTGGGCTGGTCGTTCTTCTATTTCAGCGACGACACCCGCGGGTATAAACCCGTCGACACCTCGGTGGCGATGGCCCAGATCAACAGCGACAACGTCAAGAGCGCGCAGATCGACGACCGTGAACAGCAGCTGCGGTTGGATCTGAAGAACGGCAACGCCGACACGGACAACACCGACAAGGTCATCGCCAAATACCCCACCGGGTACGCCGTGCCCCTGTTCGACGCGTTGAGCGCGAAGAACACCAAGGTCAACACCGTGGTGAACCAGGGCAGCATGCTCGGGTCGCTGTTGATCTACATGCTGCCTCTGCTGCTGCTCGTCGGGCTCTTCGTGATGTTTTCCCGCATGCAGTCCGGCGGCCGGATGGGCTTCGGCTTCGGCAAGTCGCGCGCCAAGCAGCTCTCCAAGGACATGCCCAAGACGACCTTTGCCGACGTCGCAGGCGTCGACGAGGCGGTCGAGGAGCTCTACGAGATCAAGGACTTCCTACAAAACCCGTCGCGGTATCAGGCGCTGGGCGCCAAGATCCCCAAGGGCGTGCTGCTCTACGGCCCGCCGGGTACCGGCAAGACGCTGCTGGCGCGCGCCGTAGCGGGTGAAGCCGGGGTTCCGTTCTTCACGATTTCGGGTTCGGACTTCGTCGAGATGTTCGTCGGCGTCGGCGCCTCCCGGGTGCGGGACCTTTTCGAGCAGGCCAAGCAGAACGCGCCGTGCATCATCTTCGTCGACGAGATCGACGCGGTCGGTCGCCAGCGCGGCGCCGGCCTCGGCGGCGGCCACGACGAACGTGAGCAGACGCTGAACCAGCTGCTGGTCGAGATGGATGGCTTCGGCGACCGGCAGGGCGTCATCCTGATCGCGGCCACCAACCGGCCCGACATCCTCGACCCGGCGCTGCTGCGGCCGGGCCGCTTCGACCGCCAGATCCCGGTGTCCAACCCGGACATGGCCGGCCGCCGCGCCGTGTTGCGGGTGCATTCGCAGGGCAAGCCCATCGCGCCGGATGCCGACCTCGACGGGCTGGCCAAGCGCACCGTCGGCATGTCCGGCGCCGACCTGGCCAACGTCGTCAACGAGGCAGCACTGCTGACAGCTCGGGAGAACGGCACCGTCATCACCGGCCCGGCCCTCGAGGAGGCCGTTGATCGCGTCGTCGGCGGGCCGCGCCGCAAGGGCCGCATCATCAGCGAGCACGAAAAGAAGATCACCGCCTACCACGAGGGTGGTCACACGTTGGCGGCGTGGGCGATGCCGGACATCGAGCCGGTCTACAAGGTGACGATCCTGGCCCGCGGGCGCACCGGCGGCCACACCCTGGCCGTACCCGAGGACGACAAGGGCCTGATGACCCGCTCGGAGATGATCGCCCGCTTGGTGTTCGCGATGGGCGGGCGCGCCGCCGAGGAGCTGGTGTTCCGCGAGCCCACCACTGGCGCGTCGTCCGACATCGAGCAGGCCACGAAGATCGCCCGTGCAATGGTCACCGAGTACGGCATGAGCAGCAAGCTCGGCGCGGTGCGCTACGGCACCGAGCACGGTGACCCGTTCCTCGGCCGCACCATGGGTACCCAGGCCGACTACAGCCACGAAGTGGCGCAGATCATCGACGACGAGGTGCGCAAGCTCATCGAAGCGGCGCACACCGAGGCGTGGGAGATCCTCACCGAGTACCGCGACGTGCTCGACGCGCTGGCCGGCGAGCTTCTGGAGAAGGAAACGCTGCACCGCGCCGAACTGCAGGCCATCTTCGGCGACGTGAAGAAGCGGCCGCGGCTGACCATGTTCGACGACTTCGGCGGTCGCGTCCCTTCCGACAAGCCGCCGATCAAGACGCCCGGCGAGCTGGCGATCGAGCGCGGCGAAGAGTGGCCGAGACCGGTTCCCGAGCCGGCCTTCAAGACCGCCATCGCGCAGGCCAGCCAGGCCGCCGAAGCCGCTGCACGTCAGCATGGCCCGAACGGCTCGAACGGCTCCGCATCCAACGGAGTTCCCGCGAACGCACCGCCACAGCCCGACTACGGCGCCCCCGCCGGCTGGCATGCCCCGGGCTGGCCGCCACCACCGCAGCAGCCGTCACCGGACCAGCAGCCGCAGGGCTACTGGTACCCGCCGCCTCATCATTCGGGATGGCAACCCCCTTACCCGCCGTATCAGCCCTATCCGCAGCCCGGATATCCCGCACCGCAGGGACCCCCTCCCGCGCCGGGGCACAACGAGGATCCGGGCCAGGACAACCGGTCCAATCCGCCGGCACACGGCTGATACCGAACGGAGGCTTCGATGACGATGGCGCGGCCGCACAACAATTCGGCCACGTTCACCAGCCCGGTGTTCGACCAACCGCGCGCCGAGGCCGCGGTTCGAGAGCTGTTGATTGCGATCGGGGAGGATCCCGACCGGCACGGCTTGGAAGACACACCGGCGCGGGTGGCGCGGGCGTACAAGGAGATGTTCGCCGGGCTCTACACCGACCCGGACACCGTGCTGGACACCACGTTTGACGAACAGCACGACGAGCTGGTCCTGGTCAAACAGATTCCGTTGTACTCCACCTGCGAGCACCACCTGGTGGCATTCCACGGGCTGGCCCACGTTGGTTACATCCCGGGCGTGGACGGCCGGGTCACCGGTCTGTCCAAGATCGCCCGGCTTGTCGACCTGTACGCCAAGCGGCCACAGATCCAGGAACGGCTGACCGCGCAAATCGCCGACGCGCTGATGAGAAAACTGGATCCGCGTGGCGCCATCGTCGTCGTCGAGGCCGAACACCTGTGCATGTCGATGCGTGGGGTGCGCAAGCCCGGCGCCATCACCACCACGTCGGCAGTGCGCGGGCAGTTCAAGGTCGATGCGGCATCGCGGTCCGAGGCGCTGGATCTGATCCTGCGGAAGTGAGCCCAGCCAGCCTTATGGTCCCTCCGGGAACGTGCGTGCAGGTCATGGGGGTCGTGAACGTCACCGGCGACTCGTTTTCCGACGGGGGACTGTTTCTGGACCGTGACCGCGCCGTCGAACATGGTCTGTTGCTGGCCGCCGAGGGTGCGGCGATCGTCGACGTCGGCGGCGAGTCGACCCGTCCCGGCGCGACCCGCGTCGACCCCCGAGTCGAGTCGGCACGCGTCCTGCCGGTGATCAAAGAGCTTGCCGGGCAAGGCATCACGGTCAGCATCGACACCATGCATGCCGAGGTTGCACAGGCGGCGCTGGAAAACGGTGCCCAGATCGTCAACGACGTGTCCGGTGGGCGCGCCGACCCCAACATGGCCCGGCTGTTGGCGGACGCGAAAGTGCCGTGGGTGCTGATGCATTGGCGCTCCGTCGGCGCGGACCGGCCACACGAGGCGCCTGCGTACCGCGATGTGGTCGCCGAGGTGCGCGACGAACTCCTCGCCAGCGTCGACGCCGCAGTGCAGGCAGGTGTCGATCCCGCGAAGCTGA
>JAVRPG010000883.1:0-6137 GCA_032162325.1 Mycobacterium sp.
ATGGGTAACTTCCCGGCGGACATGTTGGTCGACTGGATACGCGTCTGGTAGACGCGTTGGCTGCCTATCGTGCCGCCTTGATCACCTGAACCAGGTTGAACTGCCAGCGCTCGAGAAGCCGGAATCCTAGGTCGTTCGGAACCGAGAACGCGGGGGTGACTCCGAAGCGTTGGCCTGGGGGCAGCATCGGGGCTTGCTCGTGGGCGGGCCTTGACTCGTCGGCTTGGGTGATGATCCACACGACGTGGCAGTCGCTCAACGGCCCGGCGGTGGCCTCCGGTATGAGGTTGGTGTCGAAGACGTCGTTGCGGTCCGTCGCGCGTTGCCACAGGCTGAGGTCGATCAGCTTCCGGTATGCATCAGGGCGCGCAGCTAGCAATGGGCGCATCGGGGCGGGTTGGAAAGTCACGGTGTCGTTTATCAGTAAGCAATCACCCGGCGCTGCCCTCGCGGTGATCAGATCGGCCACCTGGCTGTAGTCCATTCCATACTTCGCGTACGGGCTTCGTTGCACCAGAAGATAATTCGGCGCCGCGGCGAGAGCGAAAAGACCGACGAGTGCGGCCGCTATCCATGGCCTAACGGCCAATGCTTCAACGCAGAGCCCCAGGACCAGTGCCAACGCAGGTGCGGTGAAGCATAAGTAGCGTGGCGTATAGATGGGGTGGATCAACGCCGACCAGATGACGATCAGGGTGGTCGGTATCACGAGCCATGCGACCGCGATGGTTAATAGTTGCCGATTCGCCTCTCCCAGTTGCGCGGATGTGCAGAGCCACAAGACAATAGCCGCGGCTACTACCAGCGCCGACAGAAGCGCGAACGGCGGGCTTCTCTCGAAATATTGTTGAACCGCCACATCTTCGAGCGTGCGGCGGCCGATCGGTGTGATCCAACTGATCTGATGAACTTGACCGGCGGCCAGGACCGCGAACGGCGCGAGAGCGCAAACAGTAAGCACCGATGTGATGGCGAAACTTACGAGAACCGTTCTGGTGCGCCGGAAGACACAGATGAAGACAACGTGCGCCAAGAACAACAGAGCGAGGTACACGTCGAGCAAAAGCGAGATTGCCAGGGCGATGCCATAAAACAGCCAGACCCAAGCGTTGTTGCGGCGCGCGGCGTAAACGAGCAGTACGGTCAGCCACACGGCGGCCATCATCGAAAGGGCATAGGGACGAGCTTCGACGCCTGCCCACGTCGCCCTAGGCAGAATCGCGCACAGAATCCCGGAGGTCACCGCGAGCGTGCGAGACGAGAACTGCTTGCCCAGCACCACTACTCCGGCCGCGGCGCCTCCAACAGCCAACCCACTTGGCGCGCGGGACCAGAACTCCGTGGGCGGGAAAATCTGGAACCAGCCGTGCATGATGAGGTAGTACAGGCCGTGGACGGCGTCGACATTGCTCAACATCTGCCACATCTGGCCGAGGGAACGACTGTACGACGCCGAAATGGTCGCGGCCTCGTCGTACCAGAAGGACGGACGGCCGGCGCCGGCCAGACTCACTGCGGCGCCCAACACTCCAACGATCAGCGGGTCCACCACAGCGGGTGCCTGCGCCAGCTGGTCAGCGGGAAGCCCGCCGCGGCCACGGTGTAACTCGCCGGTAGGGGAGACGCTCACCCAGCCGACCCAAGCACGTAGCTCTCGCTCATCTGCACTCCCCGTTGAATACGCCGCTATTTTGCCACGACAGCATCGGGGGCCTTCTAGGTACCAGGAGCGGCTATTGGCCGGTAGCCTCGGGCAGGCTGCCTGAGTCTTCGTCAAGTCGGAGCCAAGGACTTTGCACAGGGAGCAGATGATCAGGTTTGGGGCCTGGCTCCCAGAACATCATGGAAAAGCGCGTTGCGAAGGCCGGACTCTCGTGGATCGACCGGGTGGAAACCCAACTTGTTCATCACATAGGCGTATCCGATCCCGGTGTCTGGATCGGCGAACCCGAACGAGCCGCCGATTCCCGGCGTTCCAAACGCCTTGTCCGACGAACCAACGACAGCGATCTCGGGGATGGGCTTGCAAAACCCGAGGGAGTATGAGGTGTCGACGTGGAACACCTTGTCGCGCAATCCGTGCGTCGGCGGTATCGCAGGCTTCTTCAGGTCGTCGAGCGTGCTCGGAGTCAACCCAATTTGAGAACCGCCGTTAGGCGGCGCTGCCGTAGAGTTTGGCGATCGATCGCGCGTCACCGGTGCCGTTGGCGGAGGGCATCTCGATTACCCGTAATTCCTCGCGGTTGAAGTGTTCAGGTTCAGTGCCGTTGATCCCTTTGGCGATGATGCAGGCCCGTGCTGTCAGGCTGAACGGATTGAACGATGCCACCACCAAAGCCGGCGGCATGTGCAGCAGCAGCTTGGGTCGGGACCAGGGATGCAAATGCGCCACGCGGTCCCGGTTCACCGAGGTCGGCAATCCAATGTAGAAATCCAACGCGAGCGGCTTGGCTACCTCCTCGGCAAAAAACCGGCCCAGTGAACGACCCGCAGGGTCAGTCCGACGGATCAGTTCACCTTCGTACCAGCCGAGTGTGAAGCCGTGGTAACCGTGCCTGGTGCCGGGCGCCCAAGCCGGCACCTGCGCCGCGAGCTTCGCCGACATCGTCGGCGGGTCGGCCAGATCATCCAGCGTCAGCGGCGGGCTGATGGCGGGCAGTCCGGCTTGGTGTGACAGCAGTTGTCGCACGGTGATCGCATCTGTGCCGCCCTGCGCGAACTCCGGCCAGTAGTCGACCACATTGGCGTCATATGAGATAAATCCGCGCGAGGCAGCTAACGCAACCGATAGCGAGGCAACGCCTTTCGTGGTGGAGAAGACGTTCACGAGGGTGTCTTGCTCCCAGGGAGCTTGGGTGATCCCGTTGCGGAATCCGCCCCACAGATCGACAACCTTGCGGCCATCACGGTAGACGGCGAACGCGGCGCCGACCTCCTTGCCACTGCTCAGGTTGCGGCAGAAGACGTCGGCTACCTTCCGTACCCCTCGTCGACGTCGCCGCCCATCAGATCGGGCGAGACCTTCACTCTCGGGACCATCTCTTGCTCCGTTGCCTAAAGGGAAGAGCAGCGGCTTGCTACCCCGCCGGTAGCCGTGATGGTATTTGCGCCGCCATCGACACGAGGCCAAAATGGCGCATCACACGGCAGCCGGGTATAGGCAGCACGGCAAACGTCATTCCGATCCGGCAGCGCTAGCACAGCCTGAAAGTGCGGACATTTTGCGGGCATTCCGCCCCGCTGGCACTACACAACGACCCAGAAAATACCGGCTGACCTGCTAAAACAATGGAGCCGATGACGGGAATCGAACCCGCGTATTCAGCTTGGGAAAAATCCTTCTTGAGTTTCCAGCACCCTTCCTGAGAGGCGGCGCTGACGCGACCAATGCCTAGCGCTGCTCGCCTCACTCGATCGCTTGGCCCTCAAACCATGCCAACGTCACCATTTGGAAACGATGCGGTGCGGCACCTCTCGTGTTCCACATCGGCTCCGTTCTAATTGCGTTGGGGCGTCAATTGACTCGGTCGTCAGACACGACCTCGGTACGGCTATGCGGTTCGGCTGCACCAGTTGATGGCGGTAATATCTGAGCGCAAATGAGGGAGTTGACGTTGTGACGATCTTCGATCGGTTCAACATCAAAGTGGTTGCTAGCGCTGGGTTGTGCGGAGCGGCCGTGGCGTTGAGCCCGTGCGCGGCAGCCGCCCCGCTAGTAACGGGCGGCTACGAGTGCATCCAGACGGCGGCGGGCGACCCTGCAGCGCCTGCAGCCGCTGGCGGACCGGCAGCCGCTGGCGGACCGGTAGCCGCTGGCGGACCGGTAGCCGCCGGCGTGTGCGGTCCCGCTAGCGCTCCACTCTCTGACATGGCTGGTGTTCCGATGGCCTTGCCTGGTCCGGTACCCGTTGGTGCACCGGTGGGTGCGCCGGTGGGTGCGCCGGTTCCGGTGGGTGCGCCGGTACCCGTTGGAGCGCCAGTGGGTGCACCAATAGGTGCGCCGGTTGTTCCGGTGGGTGCGCCAATAGGGGCCCCGGTTCCGGTCGGTGCGCCACTCACTGACATGGCTGGGAGCTTTGGAGGTAAGGGTGCGCCGACGGGTCCTCCGCCGAGTGGTGCGCCGCTGCCCGGTCAGCCGGTTCTGCCCGGTCCTTCGGCTGCGGGCTGAGGCCGATCCTCTTCCGGGTTGTGCGGACCCGCACGGTTGCCACCCGTGGGTGCGTGCCGTGGTAGCTGACGACGGGTCGCCGGGCAGCCCTAACCCCGGGGGTGCTGCCCAGCCAGCACCGCTGCATCGCTTCCTGGGCGTGCGTGTCGTAGTGGCGAGCTGCGCGTCGCGAAATCAAGTTGCCGGATTGACCCCCGTAGCGAAAACGTGACAGAGGAGTGATCGAATTGCCAACGCGCGCTTGCACTTCCACTCTTCACGCCACCCCTATCATCACAATGACGACTTTGTCATTTCAACGGGAGCAGGAGCCATGTGGGCGGTTGTTCGATGTGTTCTTGCGGTGATCGTGACCGCTGCGAGTGTGGTTGCGGGGCCGGCCGACGTCAGCCTGGCGGCGGCGAACCAGGCTTATGCGTACGCCATCGCTTCGGTTCTACCAACGCCGGGCGGGGTGGTGGGCGTGGCGCACCCCGTGGTGGTGACGTTCAGAGCGCACGTCGCCAACCGGCAAGCGGCCGAGCGCGCCATTGAGGTCAAGACGGCGCCCGCGATGACCGGCAAGTTCGAATGGCTGGGCAACGACGTCGTGCAGTGGGTTCCCGACCGATTCTGGCCGGCGCACACTACGGTGGCACTTTCTGTGGGCGGCCTGTCCATGAACCTCACCACGGGTCCTGCCGTCGTCGGTGTTGCCAATATCTCGGAGCACACGTTCACCGTGAGCATCGACGGAGTCGACGCGGGACCGCCGCCTGCACTTCCGTCGCCGCACCACCGACCCCACTGGGGAGAAGCGGGCGTGTTCCCTGCCTCGATGGGTAGGCCCGAGTACCCGACGCCGGTCGGCATCTACACCGTGCTGTCCAAGGAACGCTCGGTGATCATGGATTCGAGCAGCGTCGGCATCCCCGTCGACGCACCCGACGGTTACCGACTCACGGTGGATTACGCCGTCCGCATCACCAGCCGTGGCCTCTTCGTGCATTCAGCGCCGTGGGCTGTCAATTCGCTCGGGTTTGAGAATGTCAGCCACGGCTGCGTCGGCCTGAGCCTCGAGGACGCAGAGTGGTACTTCAACACGGTCAACATTGGTGACCCGGTAATCGTGCAGGAAAATAGCATCGAAGTTCCTCGGGCAGTGTCGGCTTAACGAGGCTCCGCATGTCGCTGATGTGCGGGCAGGATCGGTCGAGCGCGTCAGATGCCGCCGGAGGCGGAGATGATCTGGCCGGTCAGAAAGCGTGCGTCGTCGGATGCCAGGAAGACCGCGACGAAGGCGACATCGTCCGACTGGCCGGCGCGACGCAACGGGGTCTGCGAAACACGGGCCTTTTCTGCTTGCGAGCCTACGAGTCCGCTCGACCGGGTGCCTTCCGTCACGAAAAGGCCGGGGCTGATGGCGTTGACGCGGATGCCGCGCGGACCAAGTTCCTTGGCATAGGCCTTGGTCAGCATTTCCAGCGCGCCTTTCGTCGCGCTGTAGATCCGCAGATTCGGCGGCGCGAGCCGCGCACAGATCCACTGATGTCGACGATGCCCGCGCCCTCGGCGGCCTGGCCCGTCCAGGTCCTGCGCTTCTTCCCCGACACCAGTCGCCCGGACCACCGATCCATCGGTGCGGACGCAGCTAACAGTTTCGGGGCGCGTGTCTCGCCGACTGACGGTCAAACGACGGCCAAAATGGCCGTTCGGCGTGTGATTGAAATGGGCGGATATGCCACTGACGTGGCGTTTCATGGAGCCGATGACGGGAATCGAACCCGCGTATTCAGCTTGGGAAGCTGATGTTCTGCCATTGAACTACATCGGCGTTGGTGATCACGGAGATTAGCACCTAGAGCGATACGCTCGTCGCGTGCTGCTCTCCGATCGCGACATCCGTGCCGAAATCGCCACCGAGCGGCTGGGCATCGATCCGTACGACCCCGACCTGGTGCAGCCGTCGAGCGTCGACGTCCGTCTCGAC
>JAVRPG010000884.1:0-7896 GCA_032162325.1 Mycobacterium sp.
CAGCGGCAGGCCGGATCAGCTTCCGGTTGGGGCTGCAGGGCCCGTCGGTCGCCGTCGACACGGCGTGCAGTTCGTCGTTGGTGGCAATCCATCAGGCGTGCCAAGCGCTGCGCTTCGGAGAATGCGACCTCGCGCTGGCGGGCGGCGCGAACGTCCTGCTCACCCCGGCGACCATGATCACCTTTTCCCATTCGCACATGCTCGCCCCCGACGGCCGGTGCAAGACATTCGACGCGGCCGCAGACGGCTATGTACGCGGCGAGGGGTGCGGTGTGATCGTGATAAAGCGGCTTGTGGATGCGGTCCGCGATGGCGACCGGATTCGGGCCGTGATCCGCGGCAGCGCGATCAATCAGGACGGCGCATCGGGTGGACTGACAGTGCCGAACGGCGTCGCCCAGCAACGGGTTATCACCGATGCGCTGAAGCGCGCCGGCATCGCACCCAGCGATGTCGGATACCTGGAGGCGCACGGGACTGGGACATCGCTGGGCGACCCGATCGAGGCTCAGGCTGCGGGTGCGGCGTTCGGCGTTGGCCGCGAGGCGGGCCGGCCGCTGTTGATCGGCTCGGCGAAGACGAACATCGGGCACCTGGAAGCAGCCGCGGGGATCGCCGGTGTGATCAAGGTCATCCTGTCGCTCGAGCACGAGACTTTGCCTAAGCACCTGCATTTTCAAAATCCGTCGCCGCACATTCCCTGGGACCGCCTTGCGGTGGAGGTTGTGCAGGAGGCCACGCCGTGGAAACGCAACGGTGGGCCGCGTATTGCGGGTGTCAGCTCGTTCGGATTCGCTGGGACCAACGCGCACGTCATCCTCGAAGAAGCGCCTGTCGAGGAAGCTCAGGTCGCGGTGTCACCGGGCCCGGTCGACCAGCCGGGTGACCGACGGTTCAGCATTCTTCCGCTGTCGGCGCGGACTCCCGCCGCATTGGTGCAGATCGCCGATCAATACCGCAACTGGTTGAGCGCGCATCCGGAGGCCACCTTGGCGGACGTGTGCTTGACCGCCGGGGTGGGGCGAGCGCACTTGGAGCACCGGGCCGCGTTGGTGGTCAACTCGACAGAAGCCGCCAGTGAGTTGCTCGGTGCGGTCGCCGACGATCGCCCGGCACCCGGTCTGGTTCGCGGCGAATCCCATGACACGCCGAAAACGGCGTGGCTGTTCACCGGTCAAGGCAGCCAGTACCCCGGCATGGCCCGGGAGTTGTTCGACACCGAGCCGGTGTTCGCCGAGACACTGACTCGCTGCGCCGCAGTGGTCGCTGACGTTCTCGAAAAACCTTTGCTGGATGTCATTTTCGATGTGGATAGTCCGGAAAGCGAAGAGACGCTGCGGCAGACCTCCTATGCCCAGCCCGCCTTGTTCGCAGTGGAAATGGGCTTGGCTCGCCTCTGGCAGTCGTGGGGCTTCGAACCCGACGTGGTGCTGGGCCACAGCGTCGGCCAGTATTCGGCGGCCTGCATCGCGGGCGTGTTCAGTCTCGAGGACGGCGCGCTACTGATGGCCGAGCGCGGCCGCCTCTTCGGCAGCTTGCCCGCGGGTGGTCGGATGGTCGCGGTGTTCGCGGCCGCCGAGCGAGTCGAGAGCCTCACCGACGAGTTCCCCACTCTGTCGGTCGCCGCCTACAACGGCGCCAACACCGTGCTGTCGGGACCCGCTCAGGATCTGGACCAAGCGGTCGCCGGGCTGGTGGCCGACGGTGTCCGGTGTGACTGGCTGGACACCAGCCACGCGTTCCACTCGGCGCTGCTGGACCCGATCCTCGACGAATTCGAGTCGTATACGCAGCGGTTCAATTTCCTTCCGCCACAACGGATTTTGATCGACAACCGCACCGGCGACGCGCTCGGCAGGAGCGTGAAACTCGATGGCGCCTATTGGCGCCGCCATGCGCGGCAGCCGGTCGAATTCGCCAAGAGCGTGCGCACGCTGGCCGATCTCGGCTGCAAGGTACTGCTGGAGGTCGGGCCGCAACCGGTGCTCACCGCCGCAGCCCTGCGGGCATGGCCTGACCCGGCCACCGCACCGCGGGCGATCGCGTCCTTGCGTCGAAACACCGCCGACCACCGACAGATCACCGAAGCCGTTGCCGACGCGTACGTCTTGGGCCACCTGCCCGACTTCGCCGCTTTTCGGCAGGCGCACGCGCGAAAGCTCGACCTACCCACCTATCCGTTCGA
The DNA here is from genome assembly GCA_032162325.1 of Mycobacterium sp. Taxonomy (GTDB): domain Bacteria; phylum Actinomycetota; class Actinomycetes; order Mycobacteriales; family Mycobacteriaceae; genus Mycobacterium. The sequence continues at coordinate 2,186 of JAVRPG010000884.1, forward strand.
GCGTCGCCAGTACTGGTTTCGAGACAATCGGGAGCGCCCCAACCAACAACAGCACCTTGCCGCGCGTACCCAGGCCGTCCGGCTTCTCGAGGACGGCCGGATCGAAGAACTCGCGACCCTGCTCGACGGAGCGAGCGGCGACCATCACACCCTGAATGTGCTGACCAAGCTTGCGGCACAACACAACCAACAACGTACAACTCAGTCCATCGCGGACGACCGCTACGAGATCCGCTGGGAGAAATCCACTGCTCCAATCTCCAGCGCCGAAGCCGGCGAGGAATCCACCTGGCTTCTGATTGGTGATAATTCCCCTGCGGTTCAGCCGTTGGTCGACGCACTCACCGCGCGTGGGCAGCAGCACCGGATCCTTGGGTTGCCGGTCTCCGACGCGGACGAGGAACAGCTCGCAGACGCGTTGCGTGCTGCGGCAGCAGACGATTCGACGCTACGCATCGTGCATGCCGCGGCCCTCGACTCCGAGACCGCACCATCGATGCGGTCACTGTTGCGGATGCAACACCGAATCCTGGGCGGAACACGGCGGCTCTTCCGTGCCGCGATTGCCGCTGAACTGCGCACACCCATCTGGGTGGTGACCAGGGGCGCGCAACGAGTCACCGACGCGGACACCGTGTCGCCGGATCAGAGTTGCCTATGGGGATTCGGTCGCGCCGCATCGCTGGAACTTCCGCAGGTGTGGGGCGGACTGGCAGATCTGGCTGACGGCACTGCCGACGAATGGTCTCGGTTCATCAACCGGATCACGACGCCGCGCGACTCGGCCATCAGGGAAGACCAAATCGCGCTGCGTGATCAGGCCGTCTATGTTCCCCGGCTGGTTCGACGGGTTGGGCAGCCGAGCGCTGCACCGCTGGAACTGCGCGATGACGCAACGTATTTGGTGACCGGCGGCCTGGGGTCGATAGGACTGGAAATCGCCGGATACCTGGCCGCGCAGGGCGCCAAGCATCTGGTGCTGACCAGCCGACGCGCGCCCAGCGATGCCACGCAACAGCGCATCGATGCACTGCGCGAACAGTACGGCTGCGAATTCCGGGTCGTCGCTGCCGACGTCGCCGAAGCGCACGACGTCGCACGCCTGTTGGCCACCGTGCAGGCCGAGCTACCGCCGTTAGCCGGCATCGTCCATGCCGCGGGCGAGATCGGTACCACCCCACTGAGCAGCCTGGACGACGCCGAAGTGGATCGCGTTTTCGCCGGGAAGGTCTGGGGTGCTTGGCATTTGAGCGAAGCAGCCGCGGACATGCAACTGGACTTCTTCATCAGCACCTCCTCGATCGCCTCGGTATGGGGCGGATTCGGTCAGACCGCCTACGGCGCGGCTAACGCATTCCTTGACGGGCTGGCCTGGCGCCTGCGGGAGCAGGGCATCTCCGGGATCAGCGTCAATTTCGGTCCCTGGTCGGCGGGCATGGCCGACGCGGAGTCGCGTGCGCGACTGGATAAGCGCGGCGTCCGTACATTGTCACCTGCCGATGCACTGGCGGGTCTGGCCGACGTCGTGGCGGCTTCTTCGGCGCAGGGGGTCGTGGCCCGGATCGACTGGGCCCGTTTCATGCCGCTCTACCAGCAGGCGGGGAGACGGGCATTCCTGGCCGAGTTGGAGCGCGAGGTGCCCGACGCGGCGCCGGCCGTAACGCCGTCTGGGAAGACCCAGCTGGTCGAGCGACTCACCAATGCTCCGGTGCAGCAGCGCAAGAAGCTTCTGACGGATTACCTGCGCGACGCGGTAGCAGAGGTGACGCGCGTCGATGCCGCGGAGATCCGCGAGGAAACGGGGTTCTTCGACCTCGGCATGGATTCGTTGATGGCAGTCGAATTGCGGCGCCGCATCGAACAAGGAGTGGGCAAGGAGATACCGGTCACTCTGGTGATGGATCACCCCCGTCTGTCCGATGCGGCCGACTACCTGCTCGGCGAGGTGCTCGGGCTCAGCGAGCAGGCATCCGACAAATCAGGACCTCAGCCGGCGTCAGTGGTGACGACGCGCACTGACGAACCGATCGCGATCGTCGCGGTGTCGTGCCGTTTCCCCGGCGCGCCCGATCCGGAAGCTTTCTGGGAGGTGCTGTCCGGCGGTGTCGATGCGATCCGGGAAGTCCCGGAGGATCGATACGACATCGACGAGTTCTACGACCCGGATCCAGAGACTCCGGGCAAGACCTACACGCGCTTCGGCGGATTCCTCGACGGAATCGATGGATTCGATCCGGAATTCTTCGGCATCTCCCCGCGCGAGGCTGTGTGGATCGAGCCGCAGCAGCGGCTGATGCTCGAAATGGCATGGGAGGGTTTGGAACGCGCCGGGTTTTCCCCGGGGGCGTTGCGTGGCAGTCGAACCGGCATCTTCGTTGGGGTGGCCGCCAACGAGTATGCGCATCTGCTGTCCTCCGAGTCGATCGACAAGATCGAGCCCTACTTCATCACCGGCAACGCGCTCAACGCCATTTCCGGTCGGGTTGCCTTCGCGCTCGGCCTCGAAGGACCGGCGGTGGCGGTCGATACTGCATGCAGCTCGGCGTTGGTGGCCGTCCATCAGGCCTGCCAGGCTTTGCACTCTGGTGACTGCGACATGGCGTTGGCCGGCGGTGTGAACGTCTTGCTGAGTCCGGTGACGGTCGTCGCCGCGTCACGCGCCAGGATGCTTTCGCCAGTCGGGCGATGCAAGACCTTCGACGCCTCCGCCGACGGCTACGTGCGCAGTGAGGGCTGCGGAATTCTGGTGCTCAAGAGGCTGAGCGACGCGGTGCGCGACGGCGATCGGGTCTGCGCGGTCATTTCCAGCAGCGCGGTCAACCAGGACGGCGCGTCCAGTGGTTTGACGGTGCCCAATGGTGGTGCACAGCAACGGCTTATCGGGGCGGCGCTGGCTCGCGCCGGTTTGGCCGGCGGGGACGTCGACTACCTCGAGGCGCACGGGACGGGCACCCCGCTGGGTGATCCGATCGAGGTGCAGGCGGCCGCAGCCGCCTACGGTGCCTCGCGTGTCGCGGACCGACCGTTGCTGATGGGATCGGTGAAGACCAACATCGGTCACCTCGAGTCGGCATCAGGGGCGGCAGGATTGATCAAAGTCGTGTTGTCGCTGCAGCACGAAGTGCTGCCGCAGAGTCTGCACTTTGAGAAGCCGTCGCCGCACATCCCGTGGGACTCGCTGCCGGTACGGGTCGTGGATAAGGCGATTCCGTGGCACGCCAACGGCAGGCCGCGCCGCGCCGGCGTGAGCTCCTTCGGATTCACCGGCACTAACGCGCACGTGCTGATCGAGGAGGCGCCACCATCGGCGACCGCGGACGAATACTCGCCAGACGACGTCGCGGCGGAATCGGAGTCGGACGCTCGAGAAGAACCGATCAACGTGCTGCCGCTGTCTGCGCGTTCACCGGAGGCTCTGGTGGCGTTGGCGCAGCGATATGGGGCCTGGCTGGACGCGCATCCAAAGGTTGACATCGCCGATGTCTGCCTCACCGCTGGCGCGGGCCGTTCTCATTTCGAACATCGGGCCGCGCTGGTCGTGGATTCGGTCGAGGGTACGCGCGAGGGCCTGGCCGAGTTGGCCGAAAACCGCCTGCGACCCGGTGTCGTCCGTGGCGAGCACACGCACCGCCCGACGACGGCGTGGTTGTTCACCGGGCAGGGCAGCCAATATCCGGGCATGGCGCGTGAGTTGTTCGACGCCGAGCCGATTTTCGCCGAAACCGTGACACGTTGCGCGGACGCGGTCGATGACATCCTGCCGCGTCCGTTGCTGGAGGTGCTGTTCGCCACCGATCGCGAAACCGGTGGCGCGGCCGGAGAAACGTTGCGGCACACGTCGTTTGCGCAGCCGGCGCTTTTCGCCGTCGAGATGGGCCTGGCCCGGCTGTGGCAGTCGTGGGGCATCGAGCCCGACGTGGTGCTGGGGCACAGCGTGGGCCAGTACGCAGCGGCCTGTGTGGCCGGCGTCTTCAGCCTCGAGGACGGCGCACGGCTGATGGCCGAGCGCGGCAGGCTGTTCGGTAGCCTGCCCGAGGGCGGGCGAATGGCTGCGGTGTTCACCGACGCCAAGCACGTCGAGGAGGTTGCCAACGAATTCCCGCGGGTGTCGGTCGCCGCCTACAACGGACCGAACACGGTGTTGTCGGGTCCGGGCGAGGATCTAGAACAGATCGTCGCCAGATTCGAAGACGAGGGGATCCGCTGCACCTGGCTGGAGACCAGCCACGCCTTCCACTCGGAATTGCTGGATCCGGTGCTCGACGAATTCGAGACTTACGCAGCGGGGTTGCACTTCGCCGTGCCAACGTTGCCGCTGGTCTGCAACCGCACCGGCGCCGTGCTCACGGCCCAAACCCCGCTCGACGCCCAATACTGGCGGCGGCATTCCCGCCAGCCGGTGCAATTCGCCGAAAGTGTGCGCACCGTGGCGGCGCTGGGATGCTCGGTGTTGATGGAGATCGGTCCGCAACCGGTGCTGACCGGGGCTGCGGTGCAGGTCTGGCCGGAGCACTTGGCCGCGCCGCGGGCGATCGTCTCGCTGCGTAAAGGCGTTGGCGACCGGCGCCAGATCGCCGATGCGCTGGCCGCGGCCTACGTCGGCGGCCACCGGCCCAATTTCGCTGCGCTGCATCGTCAGCCCCGTCGCAGACTCGAACTGCCCACCTATCCGTTTCAGCGCCGCCGCTTCTGGCCCAAGACGTCCGGCATCGCCGTCGACGGTCCGGCGGTATCTGGGATCCTCGGTAGTGCAAAAGACCTCGCCTCTGGTGACTGCGTCTACACCAGCAGGTTGTCCGTCAAATCGCAGCCGTGGCTTTCCGACCACGTCATCTATGGCACCGTTGTCGTCCCCGGGGCGACGTATGCAGCGATGGCGTTGGCCGCAATCGGCCCACCGGCCGGGGTGAAAGACGTCTTTTTCTACGAGCCGATCATCCTTCCCGAGAAGAGTTCTCGCGAGGTCCAGCTGACGTTGCATCCGCTCGAGGACGGTGGTGGCTGGACCTTCCGGGTGCACAGCCGCCCGTACGGTGTCCGTGATGCCGAATGGTCGCTGAACGCCGACGGCACCGTCGTCAGCGGTGTCGATGACGAGCCGGCACCCGAGCACGCTGATCCCGTCGACGCGGCAATCGAGCGGCTGAACCGCATGCGTCCGCAGGAGTTGTTCGAGACCTTCGCCGACATGGAGCTGGCATGGGGGCCGACCTGGTCCGGTTCCCTGAAGTCGCTGTGGCTCGGTGAGGGTGAGGCCATCGGCGACATCGTCGTCGGCGAAGAACTCGCCGAACAACTCGGAACCGAGCCGATGCACCCGGTGCTGATGGACCTGTGCACCGGAGTCGCCTTCCCGGCGTTCCCGGCACTTCTCGCGGCCGAACAAGGTGTGAACGATCTGTTCTTGCCGTTGCGGTACGGGCAGGTGATGCTGCGGGAGAAGATGCCTCGGCGGTTCTACTGCCGCGCGAAGTGGCACACCAGCGCCCTCGACAGCGAGACCCAGGTCTTCGATCTCGATTTCGTCGATCGGGATGGCCGCCAGCTGGGGGGGATCCGCGAGTTCACGGTCAAACGCGCACCCCGCGAGGCGTTGTTGCGCGGCCTCGGCGGCGATGCCACCCGGCTGCTCTACACCCTGGGCTGGCACGAGGTACCGCCGCCGGCATCGAGCGACGGCACCGGAGGTGCGAACGGCACCTGGCTGATTG
>JAVRPG010000885.1:0-2663 GCA_032162325.1 Mycobacterium sp.
TGCCCGGCTCCTCAGCGGCCCATTTTGGGCCGCATCGTCGACCGGGTCGAGCACCGCTCGGTGCGCGCCTGCAAGTCCGAAGACCTGCCAGCTGCGCCGGGCGCGACCGCGCCTGGCGGCTCATCGCCTCGTGGAATGGGCGTTACGCTGCAGCCGTTGTGGTTACGTGCACAAGGTGCGCACCGCGACCGGATCGGCTGCACGTCCGCCGGCGGTGACCACCACGCCGATTGAAGGACGAGAAATATCGTGACCCCTCAAGCATTCACCGCGACGGTTGTCGGCTCTCCGCGCATTGGCCCGAAACGTGAACTCAAGCGCGCGACCGAAGGGTACTGGGCAGGACGCACCAGCCGAACGGAACTCGAAAACGTCGCCGCCACATTGCGCCGCGACATGTGGAAGGGCCTGGCCGACGCCGGCCTGGACTCGGTACCGGTGAACACCTTCTCCTACTACGACCAGGTGCTCGACACCGCCGTCTTGCTCGGCGCGCTGCCGGACCGGGCCGCGCAGATTCCCGACGACCTGGACCGGTACTTCGCCGCGGCGCGCGGCAACAAAGATGTCGCGCCGCTGGAGATGACCAAGTGGTTCGACACCAACTACCACTACATCGTTCCCGAGATCGAGCCCGCGACCAAGTTTTCGCTGAACCCGGACAAGGTGCTCTCCGAGCTGAAAGAAGCGCTCGAACAAGGGATTCCGGCGCGCCCGGTCGTCGTCGGCCCGGTCACCTTCCTGCTGCTGAGCAAGACCGTCAACGGCGGCGGCGCGCCCATCGAACGGCTGCAGGAGCTGGTGCTGATCTACTCCGAGCTGCTGTCGCTGCTTGCCGACAACGGCGCGCAGTGGGTACAGCTCGACGAGCCGGCGCTGGTGACCGACATCTCCCCCGACGCGCCCGCACTGGCCGAGGCGGTCTACAACGCGCTGGGCAAGGTGACCAACCGGCCCGCCATCTACGTGGCCACCTACTTCGGTGACCCCGGCGACTCGTTGGCGGCGCTGGCCCGCACACCCATCGAGGCAATCGGGATCGACCTCGTCTACGGCGCCGACACCGCGGTGGCGGCGGTGCCCGAGCTGGCCGGCAAGACGCTGGTGGCCGGTGTCGTCGACGGACGCAACATCTGGCGCACCGACCTGGAGGCGGCGCTGGGCAAACTGGCGACCCTGCTGGGCTCGGCGGCCAACGTCGCGGTCTCGACATCGTGCTCGACCCTGCACGTGCCGTACTCGCTGGAGCCGGAGACCGACCTGGACGACGCCCTGCGCAGTTGGCTGGCGTTCGGCCAGGAGAAGGTCGCCGAGGTGGTAGCGCTGGCTCGCGCCCTGCACAGCGACCTTGGAGGCCGAGCCTCCGTGGCCGACGAGATCGCGGCGTCCAACGCCGCAGTGGCCTCCCGAAAGAGCGACCCGCGGCTGCACAACGACCGGGTCCGGGCCCGTATCGACTCGATCGTCGCGTCCGGTGCCCACCGTGGCGATGCGGCCCAGCGGCGCGCCAGCCAGGACGCGCGGCTGCACCTGCCGCCGCTGCCGACCACGACGATTGGCTCCTACCCGCAGACCACGGCGATCCGCAAGGCGCGCGCCGCGTTGCGGGCCGGTGAGATCGACGAGGCGGAATACAACAACAGGATGAAGCAGGAGATCGCCGACGTCATCAAGCTGCAGGAGGACCTCGGGATCGACGTGCTGGTGCACGGCGAGCCGGAGCGCAACGACATGGTTCAGTACTTCGCCGAGCAGCTGGAGGGCTTCTTCGCCACCCAGAACGGCTGGGTGCAGTCCTACGGCAGCCGCTGCGTGCGCCCGCCGGTTCTGTACGGCGACGTGTCCCGCCCGCATCCGATGACGGTCGACTGGGCTACCTACGCGCAGTCCTTGACCGACAAGCCGGTGAAGGGCATGTTGACCGGTCCGGTCACCATCCTGGCGTGGTCATTTGTCCGTGACGACCAGCCGCTTGCCGACACCGCCAACCAGGTGGCGCTGGCCATTCGCGACGAGACAGTTGATCTGCAGTCCGCCGGTATCGCGGTCATCCAGGTTGACGAGCCGGCGTTGCGCGAGCTGCTGCCGCTGCGTCGCGCCGACCAGGACGACTATTTGAGCTGGGCCGTAGGGTCGTTCCGCTTGGCTACCTCCGGCGTCGCCGACTCGACCCAGATCCACACCCATCTGTGCTACTCGGAGTTCGGCGAGGTTATTGGGGCTATCGCCGACCTGGATGCCGACGTGACCTCCATCGAGGCGGCGCGCTCGCACATGGAGGTGCTGGACGACCTGAACTCGGTTGGCTTCTCCAACAGCGTGGGCCCGGGTGTCTATGACATTCACTCACCGCGGGTGCCGAGCACCGACGAGATGGCCAAGTCGCTGCGGGCTGCGCTGAAAGCCGTTCCCGCTGAACGACTGTGGGTCAACCCCGACTGTGGTCTGAAGACACGCAACGCCGAAGAGGTAGCTGCGTCGCTGAAGAACATGGTCGCCGCGGCGCAGGAAGTTCGCGCCGGAAGCTAACCTCGTGAGTAAGGCCGAGCGTCACGCGTGCGTGGCGCTCGGCCTTTGCCGTCACGCTGGCGTGAAGCGTCCATTGTGAAACTGTTGCGAGAAAATGGTCTAAATCTCGCAACAGCTTCACGCTCGGCGTGAAT
>JAVRPG010000886.1:0-6643 GCA_032162325.1 Mycobacterium sp.
CCGGTTCAGCAGCGGCAACAACAGCAGCGGCGCCAGAACCGGTTTGACCACCAGTGACAGGCCGACTGCGATGCCGGCCCACCACTCGTGGCTCCGGTTGCCGTCCAGCAGCCATCGGAGAAACAGCACCTCGGCCAACAGAACGCAACCGTTGATGTTGGCGAAAACCAGTGTGTTGATGACGCTTTCGGTGCAGAACATCGCAACAAGCAGCGCGGGAAAGGCGACCGAGCTGATGGTGTAGTTGAACAATCTGACGAGCAAATACGCGGCGATGACGATCGCGACGGTGTTGATGGTGATGAACCAGTACCGCGACGCGTCGACCGGCAGGTATCCGAACGGCGCCATCAGCAGCGTGCCGCCCGGCGGATACAGGTAGTGCGGGTCGACATAGTCCAGGTGCTCGTTGTAGATGTCCCAGCCGTGCTTGAGGTTCACCACCGCGCGGTACACCGGCCCGTAATCGTCGGTGATGTAGCCGTTGGTGGCCAGCACGTAACTGCGGTGGATGATGAGCAGAATCGCCAGCGGCCAGAGGATCGAGCGCAACACCGTTGCCACGCTTGGGGGAGAGGTGCGCGGCGCGAACGCCTTCAGTAGGCCGGTTCGGATGGAGTCAGGAGCCGCCACCAGCGCACCGTACACCGACCGGCTCAGCGCAGCGTCACGCCGGGCAGAACGTGTCGGTCGCGGGCAGGTTGCCACTGTCCAGGTAGCCGATGACCGGTGGCAGCGCGCACGCCGAGTAGATGGTGGCGCCGTGCCCGACGCCCTGCCACATCGCCCGCTTGCTGGTGGTGCCTGCGTTGATCACGGTCGCGGCGAGGGCGGCCACACCCTCGTTGCCGACGATCGGGTCGTTCTGCACGCCGAGCAGCAGCACGGGGATCTTCAGGTTCTTGGGGTCCTGCGGCGCCGATCCGCTGGGCCAGTTCAGGCACTTGACCAGGTTGAGCGCGCCGACGGCGCCGAACTGCGGGTAGAGCTTGCCCCAGGCGACCAGCAGCTCGCGGACGCGGTCCGGCGTCGGCCGGTTCAGCGAGTCGCTGCAGCCGTTGACGAACTGGCCGTCGGTCTGCCGCAGCGAGTCGGCGGCCGTGATCAGGTTGGTCATCTGGTTGTCGTTGCCGGAGCGGGCCGCCGCGACGGCCGCCGCGAGGTCGTTGCCAGAGTTGACGCGGTCGCCGCGGGGATAGGCCAGCGAGGTGGTGATGGCGTCGGCGACCGTCGCTGCCGACGCACCGCCCGGTCCGCGTCCGTCCCGCGCGGCGGCCAGCAGGGAGTCGATCGCACCCTTCGGGTCGGGTGCGAGTGGGCAGTTGGTGGCGACGCACTGCGCGGACCAGGCGTCCAGCGCGGCCTGTTCGCCCTTGACGCGTTGCTCCATCGCGGCCTCGGCAGCGATGCCCAGCGGCAGGGGGGAGTCGAGCACCAGACGCGACACCTTGTCGGGGTGCGATCCGGCGTAGGCGAGCGCGACCTGCGCGCCGTTGCCGACGCCGAGCAGCGCGAGGGTGGGCACGTCCCAGGTGCTGCGCAACCGTTCGATGTCCTCGGCGGCGTGGCCGTTGTCGTAGGCCGAGTCGCCGGGCGCGATGGTGTCGGTGCAGCTGGTCGTGGCGGTCTGCGTGATGTCGCCGAGGTTCGCGACCGGGTCGTCGCCGGACTGGAACTGCGCCTGGTCGAGCATCTCCTGGCGGTCGAACAGGTCGCGGCAGTCCAGCGCGCCCGACATCCCTGTGCCGCGGCGGTCGACCGCCCCGATCGGATGCGTCTTGAGCACGTCGGCGCCCGCGCGGGACAGCCACACCGGCAGCTCCGTCGACGAGGGCAGATCCGATCCGGTGGTCATCACCAGCGGCCCGGCGTCCTGCGGTGTCTGCGGTCCCTTGGCTCGGACCACGCCGATGCTCACGGTTCCGGTGGCGCCGTTGATCGGATCGAGATCGGCGTCGTAGCTGGCGCAGTCCAGCGTGACGCCGGGCAGCGGCTGCACGGCGGCGCCGCTGAACACCCGCGAGGTGCAGTCCCGCCAGGACAGGTCGTTCTTCGGCGCCGCGATCGGCGGCGGGCCGGTCGGCGGCTTGGTGGTCTCCGGCGCACCCTGCGGGCCCGCGCCGGAATCGGTCGCGTAGCGCGGATTGGCGGCCAGCCCCGGCGAGCAGGCGGCGACGAATGCCAAGACGGTTGCCAGGCTCAGGGCCCTGGCGAGTTGACGACGCCGACGCATGCCGACCACGGTACCGATTGCTTGCTAGTCGGCCCGGACGTAGCGGGTGTACAGGTAGCCGTCGTCGTCGGTGAGTACGTGGGTGCGGCGCATATTGGTGTGCACCTGGCCTTGCCCGGTGACAATTCGCCGCGCCGAGCCGCCGACCAGGATCGGCGCCGCGGTCAGGCACAGCTCGTCGAGCAGACCGTTCTCGATCAGCAAGCCCAGCATTGACGGCCCGCCCTCGGTGAGCACCCGGAACAGCTTGCGCTCGGCCAGGACCTTGACCGCGGTCGCCGGGTCGACGCTGTCCGGGTTCGGTCCGGACGCGTCGATGACCTCGGCCACCGAGCCGAGTCGACGGCGCGTGTCGCCGAGCGACCGGGTGCAGGTGAGGATCATCGGTGGTACCTCGGTGCGGGTGAACACCAAGGCGGTCGGATCGAGGTCACCAGAGCGGGTGACGACGGCGATCGGCGGCACCTCGACCTGGCCGCGGCGCTGGCGTGCCTGCCGCGCAGCGACGGACAGCTGGGCGCCGGCGTAGTTCTCGACACGTACCGTGGCGGCGCCGACGAGGATGACGTCCGCGGCCTCACGCATCTGCACGAACACCGCCCGGTCGCCCGGCCCGGCGAGCCCGCCGGACTTGCCATCGTCGGCGGCCCCGCCGTCGAGGCTGGAGATCATGTTGCCGCGCACCCAGCACGACCGCAGGTCGTCGGGGTAGGCGTAGAAGTCGGCGAGCCGGCCGTCGTCCACCGAATCGGTGGGCCCCAGCACTGTGAGCCGCGTCCCTGCAGCGTCCTCAGGCATACGCAGAATTGCAGCACGTCGCTATGGTGCGTGCATGGCTGGGTCCAGCGGTGTCGCGCATCTGGTCGATCGGCACCCCAGCGTTACGCCGGAGCGGCTGATCGCCCAGCTGATTCCACCGCCGACCTTTTCCGACGTCAGCTTCGACACCTACAAGCCGGACCCCGGCGAGCCGTCGCAGGCGGCGGCCGTGCAGTCCTGCCGACAGTTCTGCGAGCAGGCGGTGGCGCGGCGGGCAGGCAAGAAGAAGCTGTTCGGCAGGCGCGAGGTGCTGCCAGGTATCGGCATCTACCTCGACGGCGGGTTCGGCGTCGGCAAGACGCACCTGCTCGCGTCGTCGTACTTTGACGTTCCCGCGCCGAAAGCCTTCGCCACGTTCGGCGAGCTCACTCAGCTGGCCGGGGTATTCGGCTTCGTCGAATGCATCGACCTCCTGGCCGACTACGTGGTGGTGTGCATCGACGAATTCGAGCTGGACGACCCGGGCAACACCACGCTGATCTCGCGACTGCTGTCGCAACTGGTGGAACGCGGGGTGTCGGTAGCGGCGACGTCGAACACGCTGCCCGAGCAGCTGGGCGTGGGGCGTTTCGCCGCCCAGGACTTCCTGCGTGAAATCAACACTCTGGCAAGCATTTTCACGACAGTGCGGATCGAAGGGCCGGACTACCGGCATCGCGATCTTCCGCCTGCGCCCGAACCATTGAGCGATGTGGAGGTCGCGACGCGCGCCGCCGAGGTTCCCGGTGCGACGCTGGACGATTTCGACGCGTTGTGCGCGCACCTGGCGACCATGCATCCGTCGCGCTATCTGACGTTGATCGACGGCGTCACTGCGGTGTTCATCACCGGCGTGCATCCCATCGACGACCAGAACGTCGCGCTACGGCTGGTGTCGTTGACCGACCGGCTCTACGACGCGGGGATTCCGGTGGTGGCCTCGGGCACGAAGCTGGACACCATCTTTTCCGACGAGATGCTGGCAGGTGGCTTCCGCAAGAAGTATCTGCGGGCCACGTCGCGTCTTCTGGCGCTGACCGCCGCCGGCCAAACGGGACGCACCTCTTCCCGCGAACAGACGTAAAGTTCCCCAAATCATCGGCGTGTCGGGGACTTTCGCGTCTGCTCGCGCTTAAGACAGCGGGCGGACCATCACATAGTCGTTCTCGACGCCGGCGCCGAGCCGAAAGGTCTTGGTGCCGTTGATGCTAAAGCCGTGCTTGGTGTAAAAGCGTTGCGCGCGTTGGTTGTGCTGATTGACACCCAGCCACACGGACTTGGCGTCTAGATCGGTGGCGTGTTGCAGCGCCGCGGTCATCAGCGCAGCAGAGACGCCGGCGCCGTGGCTGTCGGGAAGCACGTACATCTTCGACAACTCGACGGCGGGGCGCAGGGTGACGGCCCGCTGCACATCGTCGTCATCGGGTACGCCGCGAATCAACATGACGTACCCCACGATTCGGCCGTCGTCCTGCGCGGCCAGCACCGCACGATCGGGATCGGCCAGGTAATCGCGGAACCGTGCCTGCGACAGGTTCTCGTCGATGAACGCGACGATGTTCTCCGGTGTCACCGAAGGGGGACACGCCAACGGAAAGGTGCGTGCGGCGACGTCGGCGAGCTCGGGCAGGTCGGCCTTGTTGGCCGGGGCGACGTCAATGGCCACGGCTCTACGGTAGCGGTGCTCCCGGCTGCCAAATGTTCCACTGCGCCAGGTGCTCACCCGTTTGTGGGTTGAGCAGAACCACGTTGGTGACGAGCGCGCGGTAAACCTGCCAGTACACCGCGCCGTCGACCGTCGATCCAGGCGGCGCATTTCGCAGCGCGTTCTCCAGCGCGTCCGGCGCATCGGTGTGCTTGGACACGTATGCGTCGGCGTACGGGGTGACGCCGGTGAACGTGAACGCAAGGGCCATCGCGTAGGGGTTGGGTGCCTGAATCGTGTGGATGGTAATCGGGGCTTTCCAGGGTCCACCTTGGTTGATCCACCGTGGCGAACCGGTTGCGACGTAGCCCGGAGGCGGAGGATCGACTGGCAGCACGTCGTGGACGGTCACGTCGGCGACGATGCCCTTGAAGTTGACGCGCAGCGTGTCGCCGAGATTGCCGATCGGGGCGCCTTCAGCCGACGCGGGCGCAGCCGTCAGGCCAGCGGCAACCGCCAGGGTGGCGACCAAGAGCACGAACCAGCGACGCATGCCAGGAATGATCGCACAAACTGAAACGTGTTACAGCCGGTTCGCCGTCAGGACGCCCAGGGGCCGGCGCCGCCGACCTTGTCGATCCGGACGCGGGTGAGCAACCCTTCCGGTGCATTGGGAGGTGGGAAGTGTTCGTCGGAGCCCAGCATCGTCTTGGCCAGCTTCTTGAGAAGCGCAGGCGCGCCGCCCTCAGCGATGCGGGCCGTTCCAGTGACCGCCAGATAGGGCGTCTGCTGGCCGGGGTGCTTGGTAGACAGGATCGTGATGGCCACGCGCGGGTCGCGGCGAATGTTGCGGGTCTTCTGGTATTCGGTGAGGTGCGCGGAGACGAGCTCGTCGCCGTCGGGGGTGGATTCCAGGGCCATCCACACGACGGTGACCTGCGGGCTGCCGTCGGGGTTGAGTGTGACCAGCGTGGCGTCGGTGCCATCTCCGATGAGCTCGCGGGCGGCGTCGTTGAGTTTCATGTGTCTAGTTCTACCGCCGCGCCCGCGCTTTCATTCCCGCTTTCAGGCGGCCTCAAGGTCCAGCAGTGTCGACTTGGCCCGTGGCCCGCCAACGTACTGGCCCGTCGACCCGTCGGACCGCACGACGCGGTGGCAGGGGATCACAACCGGCAGCGGGTTATGGGCACAGGCGGTGCCGACGGCGCGCACCGCTTTGGGGCTGCCGACGGCGGCGGCGACGGCGGCATAGCTCTCGCGGTGACCGTAGGCGATGTCGCGGAGGTGTTCGACGACGGCGCGACGGAAGCCGTCTGTCAATCGCAGGTCGACGGGGACCTCAAAGGTGGTGCGCCGCTTGGCGAAATACTCGTCGAGCTGCCGCGCCACCGTGTCCAGCCGGGCCGGGGCGCGCAGGATCCGTGGGCTCACCGCGTCGGCCAGTTTGGTCAGCACAGCGTCGTGGCCTTCGACGTCGTAGGCGACCCGGACCAGTCCGGCGGTGGTGGCCGCCAGCAGCAGTGTGCCGACCGGCGTATCGATGGTGCGGTAGGCGACGTCGAGCACGTCGGCGGCGTCGGCGTCCTGCGCCAGCCGGTGATGCAGCCGGGTGAGCGTGGCGGCCTCGTCGGTGGCGAGGGCGTCAAAAACGTTGGTGTTCATGCGGTTTCGTCCTTACGGTAGTGCTTGCGCAGTGTCTTGAGTCCGTCGGCGGCGGCGCGGCGCGCGGCGTCGGGGGAGTTGCCGAGCAGTTCGGCGATGTCGGCGAAGGGCAGGCCGGCGATGTGGTGGTAGGCCACGGCCTGGCGTTGTTTGGTGGGCAGTCGCTGCAGCGCGCTCCACAGGTCGGGGTCGCGGGCCGCTGGGTCGGCGTGGGCGGCGGCGCGCTCGGGCAGGGTGTCGGTGGGCACGGGGCGACGTGAGCGGGCGCGTCCGACGTCGACGGCGCGGCGGTGAGCGATCGTGAC
>JAVRPG010000887.1:0-5854 GCA_032162325.1 Mycobacterium sp.
ACCTGCGCCCTGCGCGCAGAGTCAGCGGAAGGCAGTGCCCAGTCGGTGTTTGAACACTTCGTCGAAGCGGCGGTAGGCGCCGCGCAGATCCTGTCCCGGCCATTCCCGCGGGATGAACTCCGCGGGCAGGAGTGGGTCGAGTTGAAGGTGCCGGACCACAGCGACAGACAGTGCGAACCAGTAGGCGAAGTCGTCGGCCGCGACCGCTTCGGCGTCGACCTCGTCGCGCACCGCGCGGGTCAGCCTTCGCGCGTCGGCGGCCCAATCATCAACATTGAACAGCGATCTCACCGTCTCCGGGTCGACGTCCGTCGCCGCGTTGTGGAAGTGAACACATTGCCGGTCCAGCACTGCGCGCAACGTCGGCAAGCGGTCCCGGTCCAGATTGTCCGGGCGAATCCAGACGCCCTCCCGTAGTTCGGCGAGGTGCAAGGCCGTCGCGGCTTTGCGCAGCGCCAGCCGATCGGCCGCCGACCGGCGGTCCAGCGAGACGACCGCAAGCTCCCACGTCCCATCCCACGGCGGCGCGGCATCGTCGTCGATGTGCGATGCCTCGTCGACACGCTGACGTCGTTCGAATAGGCCCCCCGCAAGCGCGTAGGTGCCGTCGTCGCTGGTGAGTTCCCCGTTGGAGACCATTCGCCATAAACACGTCCGCGCCGCGCCGTCGCTGATGCCGAACAGCGAGGCCATCGCGACGAGTTCCCCCACCGTGAGGTGCGGCTGGTCGGCACCGAGCAACGCCGTCGCGAGCACGGATCGCGCGCTCAGCGGGCGCTCGCCGACCAAGTCGGCCACACGAGCACGGGATGCTGCCTGCATCTAGCACCGCAGCCAGGGCTCGCGCCAGCCGGTGCACCCGGCCACGAGCCAGTTCGCCGCGGCCGGTCCCCACGACCCGGGCGCATACGGCTCGACCGCGGGTGGCGCGTCCAGCAGCGGCTGCACGATGCGCCAGGTCTCCTCGACGCCGTCCTCCCTGGCGAACTGGCTGGAGTCGCCGCGCATCGCGTCGCTGAGCAGCCGCTCGTACGGTTCGGGCGCCTCACCGAGTTCCTCGGCGAAGATCAGCGACAGGTCCACCGTGCGGGTGAGGTTGGCGTGCGCCAGGCCCTCGACGACGCGGCCGAACAGTGACGGCGGGATCTCGAGGTAGAACACGGGCGTGTGCGTGCCCACGATCGCCTTGGCCACCCGCTCATAGGTTTTCGCGTCGGCAAAATCGCCCGAGACCATCGATAGCCGCTTGGCGAATCGCGCGAATACATCCTCGTCGATCGTTTCACCGCTGCCTTCGATCGCCTGGCGGGCGTGATCGCGCAGCGCCGCGACCGACCAGTCGTCGCGGGCGACTCCGACGATCGGACAGTTCAGCAGGCGGCGACGCTCCAGCCGGTACAGCGACCGGAACGTCATCTTCTTGGCCAGATCGCCCGTGATACCGAAAATCACCAGCACATCGGCTGGCGTGGTCGCCGGTGCGGTCATGACGGCTACTTGTTCTCGGCGTGGCCGCCGCCGTCGATCACGGTGTCACCGGGCTCCAACAGACCCACCAGCTGCTCCAGCGTCGCGTCCACGACGGCCGCCGGGAGCATCAGCCACACCGCACGCGGCTTTCCAGCTTCTCCACAAACTCGCCCAGGGACGCCGCACCCGTCGCACCCTCGCCCGCGAGGCTCTTCACAGCGTCGGCGTTCATGTCGTACACCACGCAGTGGTGGCCGTCGCGCATGAGTCGCCGCACCAGGTTGGCGCCCATCCGGCCAAGCCCCACCATTCCCAATTGCATCGCTGTGTCGGTTGCCATGTTCCTCCTTGGGCCGTCGCTTGCCGGTAGCCGTCACCCATGATGCTATCTCACAGAATCATTGACGCGCGATGTTTCCAGTGTGATACTTCAATCCATGAGCACCCCGACAAAGGCGTCGGTCGCCGACGATGTGGACATCGTTCGACGCATCCTCGCGCACATCGACGCAGGCACGACCGACGAAGGCGACGCTTGGCGGGAACCGGTCGAAAACTATTTGAACCCAGCCAGATTCACCACTGAGATCGAGACGCTGCGCTCGTATCCGAGCGTCTTCCTGCCGTCTGCAGCGATCCCCAACGCCGGCGACCATGCCGAACGTGTCACCTTCGGCGTGCCCTTGTTCGCGCTGCGCGATCGCGACGGTCGGGCGCGGGTGTTCCGCAACTCGTGCCGGCACCGCGGGATGGCCCTCGTCGAAGGACCGGGTTGCTCCCACGCGTTGGTGTGCCGCTATCACGGCTGGACCTACAGCCTCGACGGCTCGCTCTCGCACGTCCCCCACGCCAAGGCCTTCCCCGACTTGGACATGTCCGCGCGTGGGCTGGTCGAGGTCGACAGCCGTGAGGTGGACGGCCTCATCGTCATCGGCCCGCTGCAGCCGCCGACGTCGTCGCAACAAGCTGATGCCGCGATGGCGGCCCTGGCCGACGGCAGCCCCTGGCGCGACAAGCTGCTGCCCGCTGATCGGCTTTTCACTGTGAGACCCGCGGTACGCGCGATGAACTGGAAGGTTCTCGTCGAGCAGTTCCTGGAGGGCTACCACATCCGCACGACGCACAAGGCCACCTTCTACCCGATCCAGTACGACGACCTCAACGTCGTGGAGGCGTTCGGGCCGAACAGCCGAGTCACGTTCCCGTACCGCAACATTGAACGCCTGCGCGACCGTCCCGAATCGACCTGGACCGTCGACCACCGCGTGACGTACGTGTATCACCTGTTCCCGAACGTCATGGTCGCGACGTTCCCCAATCAGGTGCTCGTGATAACGATCGACCCGATCGACATCGACCACACCACCGTCACGATCTACGCCATGGTCACGCCCGACGTCGCCAAGCACGTTTCGGCCAACCCCGAAGACGCCGCGGGGGCGCGCAACCTGCTCAACGAGGGCGGCGTGGAAGACAACGAAATGTCGGAAGGCGTACAGCGCGGTCTGCACGCCGGGGCGAACACCTTTGTTGAGTTCGGCACGCACGAGAGCGCGATCGGGCGCTTCCACGCCAACCTCGACGAGCGGTTGGCGTGCACTTCGTGAGCGACTACGAGCATCTGATCTACGAGCAGCGCGGGCCGGTCACGGTCGTAACCATCAACCGTCCCGAGCGCATGAATGCCATTGGGCCGCAGACACATCGCGAGCTGATCGATGCCTGGGACCGCTTCCGCTCCGACGACACCGCCCTCGTCGGCGTCCTCACCGGCGCGGGCGACACAGCGTTCTGCGCCGGCGGTGACCTGAAGGCGGCATTCGCAGGGGAGCTGGTCGACGCCAGCCCGGCCGAGATCGCCGCCCACGACCGCGGCGAGCGGCCGGGCGTGCTCGGCCCGTCGCGGTGGACCGACATCTACAAGCCCACCATCGCTGCCGTCAACGGCGTTGCCTACGCAGGCGGGTTGGAGTGGGCCTGCTGGACCGACATGGCGATCGCCGACGAGCACGCCACCTTCGGCGTCACCTGCCGACGCTGGAACATCGGGCTGGCCGACGGAGGCACGCAACGGCTCACCCGCATCCTCGGATATCGCCGCGCGATTGAACTGATCATCACCGGGCGGGTGATCGACGCCCGCGAGGCCAAACGCATCGGCCTGGTCAACGAGGTGGTACCGAGCGGATCCTGCCTCCAGCGGGCACTCGAGCTCGCCGAGGCCATCGCCGCACTCCCCCAGCCCGCGCTGAGCTCCGACCTGCAAGCCGCCCGCACCGGGCAGGGCCGACCGCTCGATGACGGGCTGCGCATCGAAGCGCAATGCTTCAACAGGTCGATCTTCGCGCCCGAAACCGTCGAGGGTCTGAGGCGATTCAACGAGCGCGACCATCCGGACCGTCGCGCAGACACCGCGCCGGTCACGCCCGGCCTCGCACGCCCGGTCTAAGCAACTTCCCCGGGAGTCGTCGTAACGCGATGGTCGCATAGCGTTCGTTTGCCGCTGGCCTGCCGGTGGTTCTTGCTCTGCCACGCTTGACCCGACGAAAGGGTCTGCTGTGAGCGATAATTCGCGTGCATACAACAGTGTCTGGCAATTGCGGGGCGACGCGTGGTGCCGGTTGGAGGAGGCCGCCGACCGCCTCACCCGCCCGACCACCCAGGAGCGCGCGCTGCGCAAGGAGGTCCGCAGCTGGCGGCGTCCCGATGACGAGTATGTGTGCCGCGAGCCGTACGCTTCGGCGGCCAGTTGCGCGGTTCCGCGGCGCGAGATCATCGAGGACACGCCGGAAGGTGACGTCCGGCGTGCGTTCTACCTGTCGTACAACGACGCCAACTGCGAGTACCTCAGCGGCGAGGAGATCTTCGAGAAACTGGACGCAGGCATCGACGTGGTGTCGGCGACGTTCGTGACGCCCTATCCGCCCGGCTTCCCGGTGCTGGTGCCCGGCCAGGTGTTCAGTCGCGAGATCCTGACGTTCATCCGCGACCTCGACACCCCCGAGATCCACGGGTACGAGCCCGAGGTCGGCTACCGGGTCTACACCGAAAAGGCGATGGAGATGTGCCGACCCGGGGACGCGCCGGTCACCAACGGATACCGCCCCGCGCCCGCCGAGTCGCCGGAGCCGGTGCCCACGGAGGACACCAGCCAGCCCTCCCCTCGGAAAACAGGAGCGAAGCGGTCAGGGAAGCCGCCGGAAGCGGCGCCGGCACCGGCGTAGCACCCAGCGACTCGGCGGTTGAGCCGCATCCGCCGAGTCGCCACCGGCGGCCCGCGCGTGGGCTACGGTTTTCTCGGTGGTTAATCCGAGCATCTCCACAGACGATGCGGCCGCGCAGGCGTCCGATTCGCTGCAGGCCGCCTACTTCCGCGGCACGCTCGCGGATCGGCGCGCGGCCATCACCGCGGTAATTGCCAGGCAAAACGGCAAGCACGCCACGATGTCCACCAAGATCAATC
This sequence comes from Mycobacterium sp., assembly GCA_032162325.1. Classification (GTDB taxonomy): domain Bacteria; phylum Actinomycetota; class Actinomycetes; order Mycobacteriales; family Mycobacteriaceae; genus Mycobacterium. The sequence goes on from JAVRPG010000887.1 coordinate 4,934, forward strand.
CGTTGGCGGTCAGCCGGCTGCGACGCGAGATCCGGGAAAACGAAGACGAATGCCGGCAACTCGACCACATGATCGAGGCCATCGACCGTCGGTTCTCATCGCACTGGGCTAGCCGGCTGTAGCGCGTCGTTCGTGGATTCCTGGGTCGACGGTGGCGGCGAGGTGGTCACCGTAGCCGGGCCGCCGGATCATCGTCGCGAATCCGACATCGTCGAATTCGTCGAGGGACGCGATCAGATACGTGCCGGGAGCGTCGGCGGGAACGGCGTCGACTTTCCTTTATTTCCAAAGTGATGCGAACTATTGTGATGTCGTCATATGTTGATATGTACCAGTGCTAACGAACTCTGCTCCCACCCTCTCAGGTGGTCAGAGCAACCGAGGAGTTGATCTGTGATGCGAGTATCAGAGGCCAAGGCCGGTTCGGGTTGTAACTGCCATTGCAATGCCTGCGACAGCGGCCATCACTGCGGTAACCCGCCCAACTGCAACATCAGAAGGTAGCCGCTAGCGCGGAATAGCGCGGAGCACTCGCTTCGCGGGTTAATTGCGGCCCGGCACGGCCCGCTCTCCCTTGGTGTTATCGAGTGCCCACTTAGCGAGCGACAATCGACCGGGCCGCGTGCGGAGCGCCCAGCGGCGCACACGCCGCGGAAAGTTGTCGCTCGCTAAGTGGGCAAATCATGCCATCGTGACCGTGGAGTATTCGGTGGCAGGCTTAGGCACACCCGCCTCACACCACGCCCTTGGAATGGAGTTCGGCGATGGTGCCCGCGCCGTAGCCGAGTTCCGTGAGCACGTCGTCGGTGTGCTCACCGAGCAAGGGCGAGGCGGTGATCTCCGGAGTGAAATCAGAGAACTTGATCGGGCTACCGACGGTCAGGAACGTCCCGCGGCCCTTCTGATCCACCTCGACGACGC
>JAVRPG010000888.1:0-3638 GCA_032162325.1 Mycobacterium sp.
CCGATCGCGGCCGCGGCCAACCACGGTACGAAGTACTTGATCTTTGTTTTCATGTTGTTCTCCGCTTGCTGGGTCGCCCAGTCTGGACTATTCGCCAGCATCGCCTTCGTGCGAGCCGGTGTCGTCACTGCTGACACCCGTTCGGCCCTGCTGCTAGCTGGAATTTGTCGGGACCACCACTAGTCCACTGAGCTGATGGTCGCGCTGCAGATGGGAACATCGACGCTCAGCGGGTGCGATACGTAGTCGTTGGGTGGGGTGATTCATGCCCCGCTCCTCACCTGTGCGGTTCCACGTCTAGCGCTGCAGCCATCCGGTGATGCGCAGATAAGGGTCGGCGCCGTCGTTGTAATCAGGCTTTCCGCCATGCTCGACGTCAGTCACCTCGGTGTCGACCTCGATGACCAAGTCATCGCTGTCAACGGGTGGCGGGAGCACCCGATACTCCGGTCAAGGATCCTTCTCGGCCATGCGCTGAAATTTGCGCCCTGCCAGCGCAGTCACACGAAGGAATCGGCGTCAATCACTCCGAGCTCAGGGGCTTTCCGCGGGCGTCATCAAATGATGACGCCATCCCGACAGGCATCCGCCGAGCCTGATGAGTGTTGGGAAATCCCATCCTGGTGACACGGGCGGCGGGACACTTGATGGTGAACTGAGGAAGGGGCAGAAATGATCTTCATCGTGGTCAAGTTCGAGACGAAACCCGAGTGGACGGAACGTTGGCCCGAACTGGTCGCGCCGTTCACCGCGGCCACCCGCGCCGAGGAAGGCAATCTCTGGTTCGAGTGGTCGCGCAGCCTGGAGGACCCGGCCGAGTACGTGTTGGTCGAGGCGTTCCGCGACGGCGACGCCGGCGCCGCGCACGTCAACAGTGATCACTTCAAGGCCGCGCAGCGCGACCTGCCGCAGGCCCTGGTCGCGACGCCGAAGGTGATCAGTCAGTCCGTCGACGCCACGGGTTGGTCGAAACTCGCCGAGATCACCGTGGACTGAAAGGCTATGGCTCGACGGCGATCTCGGCGCCGAGTTGATAGCCGGGGGCCAGCGGCAGCGAGTCGCCGCTCCAGAACGAGCCCGCGTCGAACCAGTTGGAGTCCTTTTCCGTCGCGAGCAGTCCCATCTCCTCGTAGGTGATGGCGACGGTCTCCGCGCAATAGGCGGTTTCCAGCCCGATTTTGCGCTGCTCTGCTCTTTTGCGCCGGGCCGACTCGCGAATTTTGCTCTCTACGAACGGGATTCCTCTCGTCCAGTCGACCGCGTTGGGAACGCGGCCGCGAAACCATCGCGCGGTCAGGCGCGCGGTGCTGGGAAACGGCGTGCCGTCCATCCGGGCAACTACCTTCAGGGCGCGGTTTTCCTGTTCGTGGCTGGCGTACGGTGTCAGCTGCCGCAGCCAGCACCGCTGACCGTAGTTGTAGATCCACCGCTCGACGGCCTGGCGTGCGTCATGAAGCTGCACTCCGCGGTGATTGCTTCCGGTCCAGACGTCCGTCAGCTTGTCGCCGAGTTCGGCATGCCAGATCAATGGGGGCAGGTCGTCGATCGCGACCGTCATCCCAACGTGGTTCACGGGGCTGTTGGTCATCGACTGGATCGCCCGATCTGGACCGGACTTGCCTCGAAACAGCCAGATATCCCCGGTCCGGGTCTCGTCCAGCGCCCGCTGCAGCGACACCGTGCTTTCCTTCACCCACGCAGCTTATGCAGACTGTTGTCATGCGTGGCATATGGAAGTGGGTTGGACTGGCCGGTGTCGCCGGTGTAGTGGCGAGCGGGGCACTGGTCGCGCGCGACCAGCGTCGGCGCAACGCCTACACACCCGACGACATTCGCGCGCGGCTGCATCAACGACTGGCCGAGGCAGGCGAGGCCGACAACTAGGACGCCACCGCGTAGAGCCGGTGCGGGCCGGAAAATCCTTTGAGTTCGACGTCTCGACCCTCGTCGAACGCGATGTCGTCATGGTCGCTGACCGCATCTCGCACCACCTGGCTGACCAGAATCTCGCCACCGTCCGCCTGGCTTGCCACGCGCGCCGCCATCGCGACGTTGCGGCCGAACAGGTCGTCGCCGCGGCGGACCGACTTGCCCATGTGAATGCCGATCCGGACACGAATGCCGTTGGGCTGCCTGCGAAGTGAGCGTTGGACGTCGACGCTGCAGCGCACCGCCTCCTCGGGATGCGCGAAGGCGATCATGAAGCCGTCCCCCTGACTCTTCACCACGTGACCGGAGTGTTGCTTGACGTGCCTGCGGACCAGCTTGTCGTGGCTGCCGATCAGCCTGACCCACGCCCGGTCGCCGATGCGCTCGTTGAGCGCCGTCGACTCTTCGATGTCGGAGAACAGGATCGCCACCTTGCCGCTTGGTGCGAGCCGCGCCAGATCCGGTCGCTCGACCTCCGCCCAGTCGGCCAGATCCTCGATCGACGACCGGACCGCCGCGCCCAGCCCGTCCTTGCGCAGGATGTTGGCGGTCTGCCAGACCTGTTTGACGGCCTCCCGACCACCCGAGAACAGCATGTTTCTGGTGTCCACCCTGCGGCGCAGCTCGTCGAGTTCGCGCTGTTGACGGGTGCAGCGCCGCCAGATCACGACGAGTGCCACCGCCTCCACCGCGGCGATCCCCGCGAGCACATAAGCCACAATCTGCGCTCCCATCACCGCTCAAGTATTGGATGCTGAATCCGTGAAGCCCGAGGCGCCCTACTACGAGAGCCGCTACATCCGCGCCAACCACCCGGACCGGCCGCTAGCGCTGTGGCTGCGCGAAACCCTGCTGCTGCCCACCGCAGGTGATCCGGTGGCCGACGTGTGGGTGATGGTGTTCGACCCCGACGGCGCGGGCAACCGGGCGCTCAAGCAGCCATACCCGATCGACGCCGCCGCCTACGAGTACGACAACTGGACCGCGCGCATCGGCGCGACCTCCATCGACGACCGGTCCGCGCAGGGCGTCGTGACCGGCGGAAACCGTTCGGCGCGATGGGATCTGCGGATCACCCCGGGATCCGAGGACGCGGTGAAACTTCTCACCGACCGCGCGTACAAGGCGCGAATCCCGACGGCCAAGACAACGGTGCGCCACCCGCTGGCCCAGTTCGATGGGCGGGTGGAGCTTGACGACATCCGGCTCGTGCTCGACGGCTGGACCGGCAGCGTCAACCACAACTGGGGTTCGCGACACACCCCGGCGTACGCGTTCGGCCAGGTGTGCGGCTTCGACGACGCGCCCGACTCGAGCCTCGAGGTCGTGACGGCGCGGGCCGCGATCGGACCTGTCTTGCTGCCTGCGGCCACACTGTTCGTGTTCCGTCACGCGGGTCAAGAGTTCGCGGTTCGTTCGATCCTGGGCAGCATGCAGACCCACGGTAGGTACCAGCCGTTCACGTGGGCGTTCGGCGCACGTGTCGGGGACCGGATGATCGAGGGCGAGATCGTCGCCGAACCTGCCGACGTCATCGGGCTGACCTACACCGACACCGACGGCGGCGCGAAGTACTGCTACAACTCGGCGATCGCGACCTGCCGGATCCAGCTGGCGGGTAAGGCCTTCGAGCGCACGGAGCTGTTGGCCAGCCGCCGCGCGATGTTCGAGATCCTCACCGATACGCGGCGGGACGAGGTCCCGCTGCT
>JAVRPG010000889.1:0-4966 GCA_032162325.1 Mycobacterium sp.
GCGATCCCGAGCTGACCGACCACTTCTGGGTGAACCCGTTCGGCATGCACTTCGGGCACATCCGCGTCAGCGACCTGCTGTTGGTGCGCCACGACGGCGAGATCGTCCATGGCGATCTGCCGGTGAATCAGGCTGCGTTCGCGATCCATTCGCAGGTACATGCGGCGCGTCCTGACGTGATCAGTGCGGCCCACGCTCATTCCGTGTACGGCAAGACATGGTCGACGCTCGCGCGGCTGCTCGACCCGATCACCCAGGACGCGTGTGCCTTCTACGACGACCACGCGCTGTTCGACAACTACTCGGGTGTCGTCCTCGACATCGAGGAGGGCAAGCGCATCGCGCATGAACTCGGCGACCGCAAGGCCGTGATCCTGCGCAACCACGGCCTGCTTACCGTCGGTCACTCGGTCGAGGAGGCGGCATGGTGGTTCATCACCATGGAGCGGTCGTGCCACGCGCAACTGATGGCCGAAGCCGCGGGGACGCCCGTCCTCATCGAACCCGCGATGGCCAAGCACACCGCCGGACAGGTCGGGACCCACTTCGCAGGCTGGTTCAGCTTCCAGCCTCTCTTCGCGCGGATCACCCGCGAGCAGCCGGACCTATTCGACTGAGCGATTTCGGCGCACGCGGACGCCAACTATGCGATCGCGCCGTGATGCCGAGCGTCGCACCCAAGATGCGCACTTCTATGCGCATCATCGGGCCGCGGATCCGAAGACGAGAAAGGCGATTCCGGTGAAGGCGCCCGCGATCACTTGACTCACCAGGAACACGCCGCCGAACAACGCGGCAAAGTCCACCGTGCCCGCCACCACTGCGACGCAGATAACCAAGTGCCACAGTGTATTCGGCGCGTCGCGGGGTGGCGCGACACAGCTGAACACCACATATCCCAGGACGAAGGTGCACAACAGCTCCGCGCCGAACGCCCCGACGAGGGTACGCCCGCTCAACATCATTTCCGTCACGGATTCGGACTGTCCGGAACCGACGATCAGTCGCCATGCAATCGCCGCACACAACGCGGCGGCGAGCTGAACCAACCAGTACGCAGCGGCCTCCCGGAATGGGATTCGGCCCCACATCGCCGCGGCCAAAGTGATGGCGGGATTGAAATGCGCCCCGGTCCGGTGGCCTCCGGCGTAGATCAGTGCCATCAGGACCGCGCCGATGCCCAGCGCCGCGAACGGTGTCCCGCTGCAGAGACCCACACCCACCGTCAACACCAGGCTGAATGTCCCGAGTGCCTCGATGACGTACTTGTCGAGCGTGCGGGGCTTTTCGAGGTGCACAACCGGCGGATAGGGCTCAACCATCCGATCCGGAGCAGTGGTCATGGACTTCAACCCTTGTGGCTGAGCGGCCCGCTGTCGTCAACGCTGACCGCCATCCGCCGTACCGACTAGCCTTACGGCGAGATACCTGCTAGCCGCAATCCCCTGACTCAGCGGTGACTTCGTTGCAAGATTGTTGAGACTGCGCCGATTGTCCCGGCGCCGAGAGGACCAACAATGAGTGCCTTGCAGGTGATCGTCGCCGACGACGACATCCTGTTGCGCGAGGGTCTGGCCAGTCTGCTCGACCGGTCGGGCTTCGAGGTGGTGGGGCAGGCCAACGATGCGACAGAGTTGCTCGCTTTGGTGCGTGAGCGCAAGCCGCAACTGGTCGTGGTCGATATTCGCATGCCGCCGACGCACACCACCGAGGGCCTCGACGCAGCACGCGTGATCCGTGCGGAACTGCCCGATACCGGCATCCTGGTGTTGTCTGCGCATGTCGACGTCGAGCACGCGACGGAATTGCTGGCCAGCGGGCATGCCATCGGCTACCTGCTGAAGACCCGGGTCACCGACGTGGCCGACTTCGTCGACACGCTCGAACGCATCTCCAACGGCGCGTCGGTCGTCGACCCCGCGCTCGTTCAGGAGTTGGTGTCCGCCCGCCGCCGCGACGACCCCTTGGCCATGCTCAGTGCGCGCGAACAAGAGGTGTTGATGCTGATGGCCGAGGGCCGCTCCAACGTCGGTATCGCCCGGCGGCTCTGGGTCACCGAGGGCACCGTCGAAAAGCACGTCCGCAGCATCCTGACCAAGCTCAACCTGCCCGAAACCGGCGACGACCACCGTCGCGTCCGGGCGGTGATCACCTACCTTGAGGCCCGGTGACCTTGAAGCAGGTCCCGGATCGCGTCGGGTGACAGCGAGAATTTTTGCAGGAAGCCCACGGCCGGGCTCGCGTCGATCATCTCGGCGAGGTCCGACTCGGCGTAGGTGGAAACGAGGATCACCGCGAAGGCGCTTCCGGTGCCCGCGCGATCGAGTTGCTCGGCGAGTGCGAATCCGTCCTCGCCGCCGAGCTCGATATCGACCAATGCCACGTCGGGATGCAGATCTTCGTAACACCTAAGCGCCTCAGCGCTATTCGTCGCCTTGCCTACAACGCTGATCCCCGCGCGCTCGAGCATGGCGCTCGCGGCGTCGCGAAAATGCGCGCTGTCGTCAACGATCAAACAGCGCATGTCGCAACCCGCGGCAATACACACTCATCACCTTCCCAGATGTCAGCCATCATTGCATTCCCGCTAGCCGGAACTCCTGCCGCCGCACCGCGCGCGCCAGGGCGCATTTATGCGCCGCTCTCACAGAATTGCCTGGCACCGGCAATAATCGAGGGGCCATTCTGTGTTAAAGAGGCAAGATGGGCCAGCATTCCACGTCGTCACAGCTGCCGGGATCCGATCGCCGGCCATCGCTGCGCGCGCGACTGCTTGCGCTGGTGGTGCGTCCTACGGCCCCTCCGCTGTGGCTCGGCATCGTGGTGGCCGCGGTTTTCGTCGCCGGCGAGACGCTTCTTGTACGGCGACTGGAGCAGATCGCGCCAGAGAACGCGTTCGGCGTGCTGTTCCTGGTCGGCGTGTTGGTCGTCTCGGCAGGATGGGGTTTCCGGCTCGCTGTGGCCACGACGCTGGCCAGTGCGGCGGTCTACGTCCAGTTCCACATGGACACCAGCGTGGGCTTCATACCGACGCACCCGCAGGATGCGCTGGCGATCATCATTTTCCTGCCGGTGGCGCTGCTGGCCAACGTTCTCGCAGGGCAGGCCCGGCTGCGTGCCGCCGAGTCCGAGCTGCGCAGGCGCGAGGCAGAAGCCAGCCATGCCGAAGCGAGTGCGTTGGCCGAACAGCAGGCGGCACTGCGGCGCGTCGCAACGCTGGTGGCACGCGGCGATACGTCCGAGGTGTATCCGGCGGCGGTCGCTGAACTGTCTCGCGGGCCGGGTATCGACAATGTGGCGCTGCTGCGTTACGAATCCGACGAGGCATTGGTGCTGCTGGCCAACCGCGACGAACATGGTTTGACGAAACTGTCTATCGGAGAACGGCTTCCGCTCGATGGAGACAGTGCGGCCGCGATCATACGGGACACCGGGGCGGCTGCGCGTATCGACTGCTTCGACAGCGCGACCGGCCGCACGGCCGCACGCATGCGCGAGATCGGGCTGCGCTCGTCGGTGGGTGCGCCGATCATCGTTGACGGCCGCCTCTGGGGTGCGCTGGTGATCGGCTCGTCACAACCCGAACCGATGCCGGCCGAAACCGAAACTCGCATAGGGGATTTCGCGGACCTCGTCGCCACCGCCATCTCCAACGCCGAAACCCGTGCGGAGCTCACTGCATCACGTGCCCGTATCGTCACGGCAGGCGATCAGGCCCGCCGCCGCTTCGAACGCGATCTTCACGACGGCGCACAGCAGCGCATTGTCTCGCTCGGTCTCGAAGTGCGTGCGGTCGAGGCGTCGATACCTGCGGAGCAGCAGCAGTTGCGCGACAAGCTGTCCAACGCCGTCGACGGTCTGACCGGTGTGTCACTGGAATTGCAGGAAATCTCGCGAGGCATCCATCCCGCGATCCTGTCGAAGGGCGGGCTCGCCCCGGCGATCAAGACACTTGCCCGACGCTCCGCCGTCCCCGTAGAGCTCGACCTGAATGTCGATCGCCGCATGCCGGAATCGGTTGAAGTCGCCGCCTACTACGTAGTCGCCGAGGCGCTGACCAACGCCGCCAAACACGCACAGGCATCCGAAGTCAAAGTGTCGGCCGTCGCCGACGACGATGAGCTTCACCTCACCATCAGCGACGACGGGATCGGCGGTGCCGTTGCAGGCGCGGGCTCAGGCCTGATCGGTCTCAAGGACCGGGTCAATGCCCTGGCCGGCCGCCTGGACATCTCCAGTCCTGCCGGGAGCGGGACAACGTTGAATGTGCGCATCCCGCTCCGGGGCGAATAGCCCTGCCGCACTATCGGTTTCAGCGGTGCCCGCCGTGGTGGAAGAGCAGTCCGTACCCCCCAAAGAACGGGTACTGGGCCTGGTAGTCGACGGGCGGCGGGGTGGCTGTGAACTAGTGGGCACCGGGCAGCAGGCACCGGAAACTACCCGTTATCCCCCAGAGCGTCGAGCAACCGGTCCAGATCGTTCTCGGTGTTGTACAGGTGGAAGCCGACGCGCACCGCTCCTGCGCGTGAAGAGGCGCGTATACCGGCGGCCCGCAGCTTGTCGGCCGCATCTGCTATCGGTATCGATACGATCGCTGAATTCTCTTGGGGCAGACCGAGTTCTGCGCGCGCCCGATTGGCCAGGTCGACGGTGTGCGCCTCGACGGCGGCGCCGTTCAGCGACGCCAGCCACGGCAGCGTCAGCCCGGCGCCCAGCGCGCTGAACCAGGCAGGTGACGCGTCGAAGCGGCGCGCACTGTCGGCCAGCCGCAGCGGCAGCCCGTAGATCGTCTGCCACGGGTCCTCACCCGCATACCAGTTCGCGGCGTGGGGCGTCATGATCCGGCTGACCCTGTCGCTCAAGGACATCCACGCCGTGCCGCGCGGGGCCAGCAGCCATTTGTAGACCGCGGCGGCCGTGACGTCGGCCCAGCCCACGTCGACCTGTTTCCAACCCAGCGCCTGCG
>JAVRPG010000890.1:0-8230 GCA_032162325.1 Mycobacterium sp.
GGCCTCGGGCCCGTCGACCGGCGCGGCGAGCACGTCGCGCCACAGCCCGGCCAGCCACCCCATGGTGCCGCCGAGATCAGGCTCCTCCGCTCCATCTGCCCCGGGGCGACCGCCCGCGACTGGCCAGGGCAGCGCGGCACGGTCGACCTTGCCCGACGTGCGGGTGGGCAGCTCGTCGACAAGCACCAGCCGCGGCACCAGCGCCGCGGGCAGCGTCTCGGCCAGTGTGGTGCGGGCAGTGGCGATGTCGAACGACGGGTCGGCGCTCGCGATGTAGCCGACGAGCAGGGGAGTGCCGCTGGCGGTCCGTCGCACTGCGGCAGCGCCGCCGCTGACACCGGGCAGGTTCACCAAGGCGGCGTCCACCTCGCCGAGCTCGATGCGACGGCCGCCGACCTTGACCTGGTCGTCGGCTCGGCCGACGAAGTACAAGCCGTCGGGTTCCAGCCGCACCAAGTCGCCGCTGCGGTAGGCGCGTGACCATCCGAGCGTCGGCATCTCGGCGTAGGATTCGGCGTCCTTTTCCGGATCCAGGTACCGGGCCAGACCCACCCCACCGATGACGAGTTCGCCGACCTCGCCAATTGACGCCGGCCGACCCTCTTTGTCCACCACGGCGAGATCCCAACCCCGCAGCGGCAATCCGATGCTCACCGGCGCCGTACCCTCCAGCCGCGCGGCACACGCCACCACCGTCGCCTCGGTTGGGCCGTAGGTATTCCACACCTCGCGGCCGTCCACGGCCAGCCGCTCGGCCAGCTCCGGCGGGCACGCCTCGCCGCCGAAGATCAGCAGCCGCACTGCCTCGAGCGCCTCGGCGGGCCACAGCGCCGCCAGCGTCGGCACCGTCGACACCACGGTGATGTCGCGGGACACCAGCCACGGGCCCAGGTCCATGCCGCTGCGCACAAGCGAGCGCGGTGCCGGCACCAGGCAGGCGCCGTGTCGCCAGGCCAGCCACATCTCCTCGCACGACGCGTCGAATGCGACCGACAGTCCGGCCAGCACGCGGTCGCCGGGCCCAATGGGATTGGCCTGCAAGAACATTTGCGCTTCCGCGTCGACGAACGCGGCGGCGCTGTAATGGGTGACCGCGACACCCTTCGGGGTGCCGGTGGATCCGGACGTGAAGATGATCCAGGCGTCGTCGCGACCCAGCGGCGACCCTGCGCGCCATCCCCGCGACGAGCCGGACCCGCGGACCAGTCCCTCCTCGGTGATGACCGCCACCACGTCGGCTTCGCCGAACACCAGCTCGGCCCGTTCATCTGGGTCGTCGGCGTCGACCGGTACGTACGCCGCTCCGGCGGCCAGCGTGGCGAGGATCGCCACATACAGCGCATAACTACCCGACGGCATCCGGATGCCGATGCGGTCACCGCGGCCGATGCCGCGGGCGGCGAGCCACTCGCCGCTTTCCTCGAGGTCGGAGATCAACTCGGCGTAGGTGAGCTGGACCGCGCCGTCGTCCAGCGCGGGGGCGTCAGGATGGCGGGCGGCAGTGCCGTAGAGGATGTCGATCAGCGTTCGCGGCTCCGGCGCAGATGAGGACAGCAGGTACTGCGCGGGGATTTCCGGCTCGTGCATGTTGCGCTCCTCGCGTGCGCGGAAGTCCCCTGTCACGAATACAAACTACTAAGCCGCTCGCGCGGCTCGTCGGCGCCGCACGCGGCGGGTGATCACAATTGCGATAACGACGACGAGCGCCCCGACGACGTACCACTTGTACCGCTCGAAGGTGTCGTAGATCTCGACGACGTTCTCGCCGGCGAGGTATCCCAGCGCGCACCAGGTGCCCACCCACAGCACACCGCCCAGCGCGTTGTAACCCAGGAATTTCAGCCAGTGCATACCAACGATTCCTGCGAGGAGCCCGTTGACCTGGCGCAGGCCATCAACGAAGCGGGCGATGGTGACGATCTTGCCGCCGTGGGCGTTGAAGTACTTCTCGGCCCGGTCCAACCGCTCCGGCGTCAGGAATACGTATCGCCCGAATCGCTCCGCCAGCGGGCGGCCACCGAAGTGGCCGACGATGTAGCCGATGTTGTCGCCGACGACGGCGGCGAGCACCGCGACTCCGAAGACCACCGCGATGTTCATCTGGCCGGCGCCTGCGAAGACGGCCGCGGCGATCAACATGATCTCGCCGGGCACCGGAACACCGAAGTCCTCGAGGAACAGCATCCCGCCGACTCCCAGGTACCCGTAGTGCTCGAGCAGCGGCTGCACGTCCCCGAAAACACCGGGCAGTTGGGTGTGGGCCATGGATATAACCGTAAGTTCACGCGCCCCCGATTTCGATCGACGGCACGTACCTGGCAGAATGGGGCCTGGAGGGGAGTATTCCTTCGCCGCAGTGTCGTCATCACGCCGTCCGTCATCGGACGACCGGTACTGCGGGCCGATCGCGGATTGTCGCGGCGGTGGAAGAGACCTCCGGCGTTCAACAACGACCGGAGGCCTGTCTGTGCACGTATCCCAGCTCGAGTGGATCATCACCCTAGGGGTGACGATCGCCGTCCTGCTTTTCGACGTGGTGGTGATCGGACGTCGGCCGCACGAACCGTCGCGGCGCGAGACAGCGATTTATCTGACGATCTATGTCGGGCTCGCGGTGGCATTCGGGCTGTGGGTCTGGTTCTTCCACGGCAGCCAATTCGGCCTGGAGTTCTTCGCGGGTTGGCTCACCGAGTACAGCCTGTCGGTCGACAACCTGTTCATCTTCCTGATCATCATGGCCAGCTTCAACGTGCCCAAGATCTACCAGCAGCAGGCCCTTCTGGTCGGCATCATCCTGGCGCTGATCTTCCGCGGCATCTTCATCGCGCTGGGTGCGGTGGCGATCAACGAGTTCTCGTGGGTCTTCTACGTATTCGGCGCGTTCCTGGTCTACACCGCGATCAACCTCGCCCGCAACACCGACCACGACGACGACGCCGAGAACTTCGTGGTCCGATTTGCGCGACGGCACTTGAAACTCACCGACAAGTGGGACGGCCTCAAGCTCTACATCCGGGAAAACGGCAAGCGGCTGATGACGCCGATGTTTCTGGTCATAGTCGCCCTCGGCACGACCGATCTACTGTTCGCCCTCGATTCGATTCCGGCCATCTACGGCCTCACCCAGGAGCCGTACCTGGTGTTCACCGCCAACGTCTTCGCGTTGATGGGCCTGCGGCAGCTGTACTTCCTGCTGGGTGATCTGCTGAAGCGGCTTGTCTACCTGTCCCAGGGATTGGCATTCATTCTGGCCTTCATCGGGGTGAAGCTGGTACTCCATGCGCTGCACGAGAACGAATTGCCGTTCATCAACAGTGGTGAGCATGTGCCGGTGCCGGAGATTCCGACGTTGGCATCCCTCGGGGTGATCGTCGTGACGCTGATCATCACGACCGTGGCCAGCCTTTACAAGACCCGGGTCCACGACGTGAAGAAAGAAGCCTTGGATTCGGCCTGATTCGAACCGTCGACACCGCTGCCTCGTTTTTCTAGCGTGACCGAGGTGCGGCTCTTCCTGGCAGACAGGCGCGGCGGCTGGAGCGAACTGACGGACGGTGACCAGCGCACGGTGAGGGTCGCCGCGTCCGATCTGCAGCAGGCCAGGAAGGCCCGCGCGCGAATCCGGGCCGGCGGCGAGGACGTGGCGGTGATCCTCGATATCACCGTGGCCGTTGCCGGCGACTTCCGTTCGGCGCGAAGCGTTCTCGGGCCGGCCGATCACACTGTGCACTACGCGGGGACTGTCGACGGGCTGGCGGGTTTGATCTCGGACATCGCCAGTGCCGACGTTGCCGACGGCGTCACGTTGATTCCAGCCTCACCACGGCAGGACCTTCGGATTCTGGGGCGCGACGTGCTGGACCGGCTCGCCTCGCGGGATCAGCCACGGGCGTCGTAGATCAGGGCCTAGCACCCCGGGGCAGGTTAGCTAGAACCCACGATTCACGCGCATTTACGTAACCGGGGCTGATTCGCTTGCTTACCGGTAACCCCGCGTATATTCGCTTCTCGGGCTTGTCTGACCCCGTCTGGTTGATCAAAGTGGATTGGGAGTCTTTGTAGCCGAGGGTATGCGAAGGGATGTTTCGAGCGTACGCGGTCGTCGGCGTTGCGGCAGATTACTAAAGGGCCAGTTCAGACGTCATTTCGTGGCATAATCGTTCCCCAGTCGAACAGGCAGGGGCGCTGATGGACGGGTTCGCGGGGAGAGTCGCCGCCGTAAATTAGAGGTAGCCACCGCCAAGATCAAGATGATGTCGGCGCGGAGCGTCAACCGCGCCACAGCGATTGCACGCGGCGGCCACGCGGCCGACGACAATCAGCGATCCCCGTTGATACCAAACCAATGTGTGAGCACGCGCCGAAGGTCATCGATGTCTGGTGTGGACGCCGACGACGCCCACGCCACGTAGCCATCCGGCCGCACGAGCACAGCCGTGGCCGACACGTCGCCGACGGGGCGTCCTGCGGCGACGGTGACCTGATCTTCAATGTTTGCCGCCGCAGCCGCCACCCCGCTGTGGTCGGTGAGGTCAACAAGCAGTGGCCGCCCGTCGCGGGCCAGTTCCCCGACGCGCCGGGTTGCGCCGGCGTTGGCGACAGCGAAGTCTGGCACCCAGCGCCCGACGAGCGGATGTGCATCGGGGCCAGCGGCGTAGCAGTTGTCAGCACCGGATACGAGGTCACTGAGGCGACGGACGAGATCGGGATCGCCCAGCAGTTCGGAAAAGACGTCGCGTAGAGCAGTGACTTCGGCCCCGGGGCGGAGGAGCGCCAACTGGGCGCGGCTGTGCATGATGACGCGCTCGGCAGCGGGCCGGCGCTCGGCCTCGTAGGTGTCCAGCAGTGCCCGCTCGACTCGGCCGTGGAGAACGGCCGCCAGTTTCCAGCCGAGGTTCACCGCGTCCTGCAAACCCAGGTTCAGCCCCGGCCCACCGAGCGGAGAGTGGACGTGCGCGGCGTCGCCGACCAGATATACCCGGCCCACGTTGTACTGCGACGCGATCCTCGAGTTGATGCCGCAGAAACGCCGCAGATCAAGCGGCGCGCCAGGCGATGCGGCCCGCAGCGGCACCTCTGCGCCCAGCACGCGCTTGACGCTGGCCTCCAGCTCGGCCACGCTCATGGGCGGCTCGTCGCCGGTGTCGTCGCTGGGGTTCTCCCGAGCCGTTTTGTCCAGTTCGATGCTCAGCACCGCCGACCGGCCGCCGAACATGTTCCATGCGAAAACGCCTTGTGCAGCGCGGAAGAATTGCATGGACGGGACACGACCCAGCCCGGGTACAGCGAGCGCGCCACTGACGGGGTCGACCCACTCGTCTGGCGGCAGCATGTCGAACCCCATCCGCGCGACGAGGTCATACGACGACATGCCGGGAAAATCGACACCGGCCAGTTTGCGTGTCGTGCTGGTGCCACCGTCGGCGCCGACGAGATACTTCGCTACCAGCTCGTAGGCACCGTCCGGACCAGCAACTTGGACGGTGACGCCATCGGTTTGCTGGTCGAAGCCAATGAGCTTGTGGCTCCAACGGATATCGACATCGTGTTCAGCGGCCCGCTCGGCGAGCACCTGCACAAGCCGCGGCTGCTGGACGGGAAGCATAAAGACCTGGGAATCCGGCACCAGCGCTTGGTCCAGAACAAAGGCTGCGAACATCGAGCGAGGAACGCGCTGCGGCGGCTCCACGGCCCCTGCGAGCGCGTTGTAGAGGCCGCGGTGGTCCAGGATACGTACGCCTTGGCCGATGATGCCGTTCGCGCGCGGTTGCGGGTTAGGCCCCGGCATCGGGTCCAACACCACCGACCGGATCCCGGCCAATCCCAGTTCGCAAGCCAGCATCAGTCCATTGGGACCAGCGCCTGCGATGACAACGTCGATCATTTAGCTAAGCTTACTAGGCCGGTGGGAATGGGAACCGCACCTAGTCCAGGCTCGCGGGAGTCGGCGTGAGTAGGACTGTGGATTTGATGGACCATCTGCATCGGCGTGGTGACCAGGAAGCACGCGTAGCCGACGCGAAAGGTCGCGCCGAACACGTTGCCGTTGCGGAGCTCCCACAGGCCGCCGACGAGCATCCCGAGAGCGCCGGTGCCGAACGGGCTGGCACGAACTGCCCGGCCGTGGCATCGAGGAGGCCGGCGTTGGCTAAGGGCAGGACGATCACCGAGAACCCGAACGGGGACACGAACCGCGGGACGCCGCTGGCGGCCTCGGTGGCGACCGCGGCCGGTGCCTGCGGCGGCACGGACAGCGTCTGAGCGAACATGGCTGATCTTCCTCAGCTGGCGAGGAGCTCTTTGAGGACGTCGTCGATGAACTTGATGTCGTCGGGATTCGCGCCGCCGCCCGCGAAGTGGCCGTACACGCCGGGAATGACGCGCAATTCGGCGTCCGGGATGTGGCGGACCGCGAACTCCTCGTCCTCGGGCGGGAAGTAGAGGTCCTTGAGCGCCGGCAGCACGATCATCTTGGCCTTGATGGTCCTCAGCGCCGCGACCTGGTCGCCGTCGAACCCACGGCCGGGCGTCGCGCCGACGTTGCCGTTCTGCCAGGTCCACAGCATCGTCAGCAGATTGTTAGGGTCGCGGCGGTCGAGGAAGAAGTCCTCCCAGAAGCCGACGAGGAAGTCCTCCAGCGAGGAGTAGCCCATCGCCTTGTACTCCTGCTGCCAGTAGAAAGCCTGCGAGAAGCCCCAGCCGGCGTACACGCGCGCAGCAGCGCGCAGGCCTTTGACGGGCTTCTCGGTGTACCAGCCCTCCTTGAACGCGGCGTCCGCTGTCAGCGCGGACTTGACGCCCTCAAGGAACACGATGTTGTGCTCGCTTGTCTTGGACGAGCCGCAGAACGGGCACGCCCGCTGGACCATGTCCGGGTAGCTGACGGCCCACTGGTAGGTCTGCCCGGCACCCATCGACCAGCCGGTCACGAGCGGGAGCGTCGCGATCCCGAACGAGGTCACGAGCTTGTGCTGCTGCTCGACCTGGTCGTAGAACGTGACGTCCGGGAAGCGCGCGGCGTTGTAAGGCGGCGGCGTGTTGGACGGCGAGCTCGAGAGCCCGTTGCCCAGCATGTTCGGGACGATGATGAAGTACTTGGCCGGGTCCAGCGCCATGCCGTCCCCGATCAGCCACTCGTTGTCCCAGTGGCGCCCCGAGTACCAGGTCGGGTACACGATCGCGTTGCTCTTGTCGGCGTTCAGCTCGCCGTAGGTCTTGTACGCGAGCTTGGCGTCGCGCAGCGTCGCGCCGTGCTGCAGCGTCACATCACCGAGATCGAAGACCTCGTAGTCCTGCGGGAACTCATCCATCGGCATGGCACATCCTCCTCGTGGAAAGCACCTGCTAGCGCTTCATCGGCGCGTCTGGTACCTGGTGGGTTATCGGTAACTCCGGTGTATCCGAAAAGCCGGTGTATCCGAAAAGCCTTGATGCGTCTGATGATAACCAACACGGATAGGGCGGATATTACCGGTAACTCGCTGTATTCGGGCGGCGATGGACGCCACGGCGGGGAAAGGTTCCTCGCAGCTCCAAACCCGCGTCTTCAACTCCGGTTCCGATGTCGGTGATAACTGTGTAGTAGGCTGCGTCACCGTCACTCGACAGGCCGAGGAATACCACTCAGCCTCGGAACCCCCGACACCACCCCTTGTGCACGAATTGACGTAGGCCGTGCACAGCGGCGCCACGATATCGGTGAGCAGCTGGTCATCGTTGATCGCCGGCCAGTCGACCGCCGGCGGCGATGTGGACCACATCGCAAGCTCGACGAAGGTGCTGTTACGCAGTCGCCTGCGAAGTCGCTGCCGCACTGTTGGGCATCGGAATGACCATCGGTGGATTGGGTTCTGCCACAGCACAACCCAACGACTACAGCACCCTGCCGGTCGACCCAAACCTCGTTACGGATTCCTTGGCATACAACGCCGCCCCGCCCGTCTTCGACCCGAGCGGGCAGCCCGGCGTCACGGCCGTCTACACCCACCGCGGCGGCGACCGGCAGATCACCAACACCATCCTCGTGCTGCCCGACGCCCAGGCGGCGACGGCAGCAGTGGGTCGAGCAGCGGTGGGCAAGGTCGCCAACGGCCAGACGCCTAGAGCTGTGTACCGCGGGCTGGCGTCTGATCACCAGTTGTCGTAGCCGCCTTCTGGTCCGAGCATGCGCTCCAGGCGGGTGCGGTTGATCCGGGCCAGCTCGTTGCGCACCACTTTGCGCTCGGTGTCG
>JAVRPG010000891.1:0-6653 GCA_032162325.1 Mycobacterium sp.
CCGAGGAAGCCGGCCGCGACGGGCACCAGGTGGGCGAGCCGCTGCCCGAACAAAGGCACGTACAGAACGACCATGGTGGCGCACATCAACATGCCGAGCGCGAGGTAGATCCACTTGAGCGGACCGGGCCGAAAGACGGTGGGCGGCAACACCGCCGCCGTCGTCCGACGATCGACAACGACGAACAGTGCAACCAGCCATACGCCCACTGCGAGCAGCATCGCGGTCCACACCACATTGCGCGGGATACCCGCGACGCTGACCGCCAATGCCGCCGACCCGAGCAGGAGCAGCGACCACACCGGGATTCGGTCCCGCACTCGCGGGACATCGCTCGTGCGGGCAGGCAGCGCGAACGGCACCAGCGCGGCGATGGCCGCGGCGAGCGCGACGAGCACACCGAATGCCCAACGCCACGAACCGAATTGAGCGAACAGGCCGCCGGCCGCCGGACCGACCAGCGTGCCGAAACCCCACATCGCCGAGACGAGCGCGGACGCCTTGGTCCACAAAGACCGCGGCAGTGCCGAATTGATGACCGCATAGCCAAGCCCCGCGAGCACCCCACCCGCCGCTCCCTGTACGACGCGGCCCACCAACAGCAGCTCCATCGTGGGGGCGACCGCGCAGAGCAGGCTGCCCAGGCCGAATACTCCGAGCCCCGTCAGGTAGGCCCATCGTGGCCCCAACCGCGCCAGGGTGGCACTCACGGTGGTCGCGGCCACCACCGATGCGACCAGATACACGGTCGTCACCCACGCGTAGAACCGTTGACCGCCGATGTCGGCAACGGCGCTGGGCATCAGGCTGATGGTGAGAAACTCGTTGGTCGCATACAGCGCCACACCGCCGGCGAGCACGGTCGAGGCCCCGAGGTTCTTCGGGCCCAACAGCTCACGCCAGCTGCCGGTGCCAATCGTTGCGGTGTCGGTCACGCCCGTCACCGTAGGAGCTCAACCACTGTTGAGGTCAAGCTCTGAGCGTGTCACTTCAGACCCGCGGCGTCCATGCCACGCAATTCCTTCTTCAGGTCATGAATCTCGTCGCGGATTCGCGCGGCCAATTCGAACTGCAGATCCCGTGCGGCGGCCATCATCTGAGCGGTCAGATCCTTGATGAGGTCGGCGAGTTCGGCGCGCGGCATGTTCGTGGTGTCGCGGCCCTCGATGATGCCCGCGCTGACGGCCCGGCCCGGCTCACCCTGGGCACGGCGGCCGCGTGAAGCGTTGCGGCCCGAGCCGCCGATCTCGACATCGTCGGCCTCGCGGTACACCTGGTCGAGGATGTCGGCGATCTTCTTGCGCAGCGGCTTCGGGTCGATACCGTTGGCTTTGTTGTAGGCGACCTGCTTGGCGCGTCGGCGGTCGGTCTCGTCGATGGCCTCGCGCATCGAGTCGGTGATCTTGTCGGCGTACATGTGCACCTCGCCCGACACGTTTCGGGCGGCACGGCCGATGGTCTGGATCAGGCTGCGGGCCGACCTCAGGAAGCCCTCCTTGTCGGCGTCCAGGATCGACACCAGCGACACTTCGGGCAGGTCCAGACCCTCACGCAGCAGGTTGATGCCGACCAGAACGTCGTACTCCCCCAACCGCAACTGCCGCAGCAGTTCGACGCGGCGCAGCGTGTCGACCTCGGAATGCAGGTAGCGCACCCGGATGCCCAGCTCGAGCAAGTAGTCGGTGAGGTCCTCGGCCATCTTCTTGGTCAGCGTGGTCACCAGCACCCGCTCGTCGCGTTCGGTGCGCTTGCGGATCTCGCCGATCAGGTCGTCGATCTGCCCCTTCGTCGGTTTCACGACCACCTGCGGATCGACCAATCCGGTAGGGCGGATCACCTGCTCGACGAACTCGCCGCTGGACTGGCTCAGCTCGTATGCCCCGGGCGTCGCCGACAGGTACACCGTCTGGCCGATCCGGTCGGCGAACTCCTCCCACGTCAGCGGCCGGTTGTCGATCGCGGACGGCAGCCGGAAGCCGAAGTCGACGAGGTTGCGCTTGCGGGAGATGTCGCCCTCGTACATGCCACCGATCTGCGGCACCGTGACATGCGACTCGTCGATGACCAACAGGAAGTCTTCCGGGAAGTAGTCGATCAGGGTGGCCGGCGCTGACCCCGCAGGCCGGGCGTCGATGTGCCGCGAATAGTTCTCGATGCCCGAGCAGAACCCGACCTGGCGCATCATTTCCACGTCGTAGTTGGTCCGCATCCGCAGCCGCTGCGCTTCCAGCAGCTTGCCCTGGCCCTCGAGCTCGGCCAGTCGCGCCTCCAGTTCGGCCTCGATGGTCGAGATCGCATGGGCCATCCGCTCGGGGCCTGCCACGTAGTGGGTGGCCGGGAAGATCCGCAACGAATCCACCTTCCGAACGATGTCGCCGGTCAGCGGATGCAGGTAGTACAGGGCCTCGACCTCGTCGCCGAAGAACTCGATGCGCACCGCGAGCTCCTCGTAGGACGGGATGATCTCGACGGTGTCGCCGCGCACCCGGAACGACCCGCGGGTGAACGCCATGTCATTGCGGGTGTACTGGACGTCGACCAGCAGCCGCAGCAGCGCGTCGCGCGGCACTTCCTCGCCGACCTGCAGTTCGACCGACCGGTCCAGGTAGGACTGCGGCGTTCCCAGGCCGTAGATGCAGGACACCGACGCGACCACAACCACATCGCGGCGCGACAGCAGGCTCGACGTCGCGGCGTGTCGCAGCCGCTCCACGTCATCGTTGATCGAGCTGTCCTTCTCGATGTAGGTGTCGGTCTGCGCGATGTACGCCTCGGGCTGGTAGTAGTCGTAGTACGACACGAAGTACTCAACTGCGTTGTGCGGCAACATCTCTCGCAGCTCGTTGGCCAACTGCGCGGCGAGCGTCTTGTTCGGCGCCATCACCAGCGTGGGCCGCTGCAGGCGCTCGATCAGCCAGGCGGTGGTTGCCGACTTGCCGGTGCCGGTGGCGCCTAGCAGCACCACGTCGCGCTCCCCCGCCGTGATGCGGCGCTCCAACTCCTCGATGGCGGCAGGCTGATCGCCCGCGGGCTCGTGCGGGCTGACCACCTCGAAGCGGCCGCCTGCCCGGACGATGTCGTCGACGGCGCGGTACTCCGAGTGCGCAAGCACGGGATGTTCGGTAGCGAAAGCCATATTCACCAGGGTAGAACCCCTCACCGACACGTTCTGTTCCAACGCCACTATCCTGGAAACCATCCACGCTCCCAAGCACGAAACGTTCGACCTGGTCGCCCGCACCAACACCGATCCGAAGGGCATCGTGCGGGCCGTGGACGTCTATACCGTCGAGCCGTGGGGCCTCTACATGGCGCGGCCCACGCCCGGCCGTGCCCAGTTTCACTACATGGAGTCGTGGCTGCTGCCGTCGCTCGGGCTCCGGGCAACGGTGTTCCACTTCAATCCCGGGCACGAACTCGATCAGGACTACTACCTCGACGTCGGCCGGTACACGCCCGGCGCGACCAGGTGGCACGCCGAGGACCACTACCTGGATCTCATCGTGCGGACCGGCGCCGGCGTGGAGCTGTCCGACGTCGACGAGTTGCTGACCGCCGTCCGCCACGGCCTGCTCACCCCGGAGGACGGCGAGCAGGCGGTGCAGACCGCCGTCGCCGCGATCGACGGCCTGTCCAGGCACGACTACGACCTCGACCGGTGGCTGGCCGGCAGCGGCATGACGCTGGGCTGGCGCGCTAGGCGCCAACCGGCCTGACCAGCGCCTCGCGGAGGTAACGGTTGACCGCGTCGTGTCGATGATCTTGTGATGGCCAATAACCGCAGGTCCTTGCGGGCGCGACCACGCCGTTCACCGTCGGCCGCCCCGCAGCGATATGCTTCCCGCTCTGCGAGGGTTGTAATGTCGGCTCTCGTGAGCTCCACCAAGCGCGGATGGCTTGCGATCGCTGCCATCGCAGTGGTCGGGGCCGGTGTGCAGTTAAGCCCGGCGATTGCACTCGCCGACCCGGCCCCCGGTCCCCAGACCGAGGTACCGCCGCCTCCACCTCCCGGCGGTGAGCTGCTGCACAACATCATCTACCGGGCCCGGGCGGACGGCACATCGCGTGGGGCGGTGGTCGCGTACAAGATGGATGACCAGAACGTCAACAGCGCCCAGCCGACGATGCTGCCCGGTCAAACATTCGAGATCGACGCGGTTCTGGCCAACCCCAAACTGGCGGGCATGGAGTTATCGATCGAGTGGCCCTACGGATCCAACCTGCATTGCGAGATCATGGTTGACGACCAGATCGTCGCCCAGGCCGACCAGTTCATCGCACCGCGGCTACTGACGCCGAAGGACGATCCTCTGTACGGGACATTGCAGTGCGGTGCCCCGTTGGACATCCCGGTGGCCGGCGAAAACGCCGTCAACACCAACTCCGTTGACTCTGCCGGCCCCGCCGATGGAGCAGCACCTGCGCCGCAGCCGGCAGCTCCGCCCCCGGCCTGACCGCTAGGGTCCCCAGCCGGTGGCCTCGGCCCACGCCAGGGCGCGGCCGTACGCGTCGAGGAACCATGGTTCCTTGGCCTCCACGTAGTCCGGCGCAGACAGCGCCCGACGCTTGGCGGCCAGATAGTCCTCCTGCACACCGGGATTGGCGGCCAACCAGTCTCGGAACAACAGCGCGAACAGCTGACCAGGCCAACCGTCGACCCTGACATGGATGTTCGCTGGCCTCCCGGGATCCGCGGCGCAGTGAATCCGCTTGCGCCACAGCGCCGGATCGTCGGTATGCGGCGTGTCTGTGGTGATGTGCCCGACGCGCGGGTAGCCGACATTGGCCAGGGCCTCGTTGATATCGTCGGTGACATCAAGTGATTCGACGGTGATCTGGATGTCGACGACGTCTTTGGCGTCCATGCCCTCGACGGCGGTGGAGCCGATGTGATCGACGCGCAATGCCTTTGACCCGCAGGCCGTTTGGATGCGCCTGATGATCCGGCGCGCGTCAGCGGGCCAGGCTGGATCGTAGGCCACCAGCTTGTACACCGTCGGGGCGCATTGCCGAGTACGGATGTTGTGCGCCAGCGGCAGCACCCGGTTGTACCAGAGATCGCGCGCCTTCTCGACGAGCTCGCCCTGAGAGCCTGAATTGTCCAGCAGCACATCGGCTATCGCACGGCGCTGTTCCTCGGGCGCCTGTGCCTTGATGCGCGCGCGGGCGTCGGCCTCGTCCATCCCCCGCTGCTGGACGACACGGGTCACTCGCGTTTCTATGTCGGCCGTCACCACCACGACGAGCGGGAACATCGGCGCCATCCCGGTTTCCACGAGCAGCGGGATGTCCTCGACGACCACGGCGTCTTCGTGCACCGCGTCGAGGATCTCCTGACGGCGCCGGGCGACCAGCGGGTGCACGATTCCGTTCAGCGTGGCGCGGTGTTCGTCGTCGACGAACGCCTTGGCGGCCAACGCCGGGCGGTTCAGGGCGCCGTCGGGCAGCAGGATGTCCTTGCCGAACGCCTCGACCAGCTGCGCCAGCCCCTCGGTGCCGGGTTCGACGACCTCGCGGGCGATCACGTCGCCGTCGAGGATGATGCCGCCACATTCACTGAACGTGGCGGACACCGTCGACTTGCCGGCGCCGATGCCGCCGGTCAGACCGATGCGCAGCATGCGCAGCGGCTAGGCGCTGCCGGCGAGCTTCTCCCGCAGCGCCGCCAGCTGCGCGTCGCTGGCGAGCGAGCCACTGGCCGCGGGCTCCTCCGAGCGCGACGCGCCGTTCGACGACGAAGGCTTGGCAGCCTCCTCGGCCTCGGCCGCTGCGAACTTCTCCATCTGAGTGGTGTGCATCTTGTGACGACGCTCGGCCTCGGCGTAGCGGGACTCCCACTCCTCACGCTGCTTGTCGAAGCCCTCGAGCCACTCGTTGGTCTCGGAGTCGAAGCCCTCGGGGAAGATGTAGTTGCCCTGCTCGTCGTAGCTGTCGGCCATGCCGTACTTCGACGGGTCGAACTCCTCGGTGTAGTCCTCGTTGGCCTGCTTGAGGCTCAGCGAGATGCGGCGACGCTCCAGGTCGATGTCGATGACCTTGACCATCGCGTCGTCGCCGACCTGAACCACCTGGTCGGGCACCTCTACGTGGCGCTCCGACAGCTCGGAGATGTGCACGAGGCCCTCGATGCCCTCCTCGACGCGGACGAACGCGCCGAACGGCACCAGCTTGGTGACCTTGCCCGGCACGATCTGGCCGATCGCGTGAGTACGCGCGAAGTGCCGCCACGGATCTTCCTGAGTCGCCTTGAGCGACAACGAGACCCGCTCGCGGTCCATGTCGACGTCGAGCACCTCGACGGTGACCTCGTCGCCGACGTTGACGACCTCGGACGGATGGTCGATGTGCTTCCAGGACAGCTCGGAGACGTGCACCAGGCCGTCGACACCGCCGAGATCGACGAAGGCGCCGAAGTTGACGATCGAGGACACCACGCCCTTGCGGATGGCGCCCTTGGTCAGCTGGTTGAGGAACTCGCTGCGCACCTCGGACTGCGTCTGCTCCAGCCAGGCGCGGCGCGAGAGCACCACGTTGTTGCGGTTCTTGTCCAGCTCGATGATCTTGGCCTCGATCTCCTTGCCGATGTACGGCTGCAGATCGCGGACGCGACGCATCTCGACCAGCGACGCGGGCAGGAAGCCGCGCAGGCCGAT
>JAVRPG010000892.1:0-4328 GCA_032162325.1 Mycobacterium sp.
TGTGCCTGAGTGGTCATACTTGACTATCTCACAATCTGGGACGTTAGTATCTCCTTGTGAGACAGGATAGCGGCATCGGCGTGCTGGACAAAGCGGTGGGTGTGCTGCACGCGGTGGCCGACTCGCCGTGCGGGCTGGCCGAACTGTGTGAGCGCACCGGCCTGCCCCGCGCCACCGCGCATCGGCTGGCTGCGGGCCTGGAGGTGCACCGGCTGCTGAGCCGCAACGGGGACGGCCAGTGGCGGCTGGGTCCTGCGCTGACCGAATTGGCCGGACAGGTCAATGATCCGCTACTGGCGGCTGGCGCCGTGGTGCTTCCGCGGCTGCGGGAGATCACCGGAGAGAGCGTGCAGCTTTACCGCCGCGAGGGCACATCGCGGATCTGCGTGGCGGCGCTGGAACCGCCTGCCGGCCTTCGCGATACGGTGCCGGTCGGCACCCGGCTACCGATGACAGCCGGGTCTGGCGCCAAGGTCCTGCTGGCCTACGCGGACGCCGCGACACAACAGGCGGTGCTGCCGGCAGCGATGTTCACTGATCGAGCCCTTGCCGAAGTGCGCAAGCGTGGCTGGGCGCAGAGCGCTGCCGAGCGTGAACCCGGCGTGGCCAGCGTCTCGGCGCCGGTGCGCGACGGCCGGGGTGCGGTGATCGCCGCGGTGTCGGTGTCCGGGCCGATCGACCGGATGGGACGCCGGCCCGGTGCCCGTTGGGCCGCAGACCTGTTGGCGGCGGCGGACGCATTGGCCCGCCGGCTGTAACCGCCGAGAAGTCCTATACCGCACCAGTAAATCCGCTTCGGCGCAAATAGGTTTGCTGATACCGATCCCGGCTCGAAACACGCGGGCTACGCTCGCGCCGTGGACATCAACAGACGCAGTTTCCTTGGCGCAGCCGGCGCAACCGGACTGCTTGTCATCAGTGTGCGGAACTCCGGCGTGGCAAATGGCGCACCCACCAATGGGCCGGTGACGATCCAACACCGCTTCGGGCAGACCACAATTCCGGCACCACCACGACGGGTGGTGAGTGCCGGTTTCACCGAGCAGGATGACCTGCTCGCTGTTGGCGTCGTACCCATCGCCGTGACGAAATGGTGGGGCGACGAGCCATTCGGAGTGTGGCCGTGGGCACGACCGCAGTTGGGCAGCGCCCAACCGGAAGTGCTCAGCTTCTACGACGGGGGCTTCCAATACGACCGGATCGCCGCGCTGCAGCCCGACCTGATCGTCGCCATCAACGCCGGCGTGGATCAGGACAGCTACAACCGGTTCTCGGCGATCGCGCCCACGATCCCGCAGTCGGGCGATGCACCTTTCTTCGAGCCGTGGAAGACCCAGGCCACCACCATCGGTCAAGCGACATTCCAGCCCGACAAGATTCGGTCGCTCATCACGCAGGCGGACAACAGGTTCAACGGCGTGGCCACCGCCAATCCGCAATTCCGCGGCAAGAACGTGCTCCTGCTGCAAGGCGCACTCTGGGAAGACAAAGTCGGGGCCACTGTGCCCGGCTGGCGTACAGACTTCCTGACGCAGATGGGTTTCCGGATTCCCGACAGCATCACCGCGTTCACGATCGACGATCACCGTGCGTTCATTCCCCGGGACCAGATCGTGCCAGTCCTCAACACCGCCGATGTGCTGATCTGGACCACCCAAAGCGATGCCGACGAGGCCGCGCTGCGCGCCGACCCCGCTGTCCAACAGCTGAATGCCACGGCGCAGAACCGCAATGTCTTCACCGGTAAGGAGTTGGCGGGTGCCATCGCGTTCTCCTCGCCGCTGAGCCTGCCGGTGGTGGCGGACCAGTTGCCGCCGCTGCTCAATGCGGCTCTGAATCAGTAGATGGAATCGTGTTGTCGAAAGCGCACGTACTTTGCGTTGTGCCCCTTGCCGTCGGGGTTGCGATCGTCGCCGCTCCTGCTGCCGGTGCCGACAGGCCAGAACCCGTGCCTCTCTTCGGTTCCTACGACACGTTCCTGGATCACTCGCGCCAGACCTTCAACGGTCAACCGGATTTCTCCGACCCATCTGTGCAGGCGGCCAGTTTCACGACCACCTGTGTCGCGTCGGGATGTGTGGCGCACTGGCTGAGGCTGACGGAGTTGACGGAGAACCCGAACGCGCCGGCATTGTTCGACTATCAGTGGGTCAACGTCCGGTGGGAATCGGCCGGCGAGTATCCGTTCCATTGCGACGACGGCAGTGCGATCACGACGACGAGGTCCGACTCCCTCACACCGAACGGTGACGGGAGCTTCGCCGGTGAACGCACCTTCACCGTCATCGGGCCGGGGTGCCCCGGTGATGGTGCTGGGACGTACTGGTTGCCGTTTACGCTGACGCCCACGTGACGCGGACGCGGCAGGTGAACACCTGCTTTGCAACGGTTTGTAGCCCCGATGGGATTCGAACCCACGCTACCGCCGTGAGAGGGCGGCGTCCTAGGCCGCTAGACGACGGGGCCAGAACCGACGTGTCAGCATAACGCACGGTATTAAGCGGGCCTAATCCCCTGGCACCTGACGCTCTTCGCGCAAGCGCTCATCGCGATGGCTGGGGTACCAGGACTCGAACCTAGAATGGCTGAACCAGAATCAGCTGTGTTGCCAATTACACCATACCCCATTGGCTGCCTATAACCGCAGGTCACAGGCCTTTTTTGGCTCCGCCACGCGGTGGAAGCTTCCCGCCGCCTGTCGTATCGAGCCGACGTGCAGACTACCAAAGATTCGCGGGCGCCTTCTCACGCCTCGGCCGCGGCAGCGGCGGCCGCAGCACGGTCTCGCCCCGCGCGCAGCCGGCGCAGGCTGCGATCACGGCCGAGCAGCTCCAGCGACTCGAACAGCGGTGGGCTGATCGACGCGCCGGTGGCGGCCACCCGGATCGGACCGAACGCCTTGCGCGGCTTGAGAGCCAGGTTTTCCAACAGGGCGACCTTGAGCGCTACTTCGATCTTCGCCGTGGTCCACTCCCCGACGTCCTCGAGCGCGGCGATCGCGGCGTCGAGCACCGGGGCGGCATCGCCGCGCAGCTCCTTGGCTGCCGACTTTTCGTCGAGGGCGAATTCGTTGTCGTTGAGGAACTTCAACAAATCCCACGCGTCACCCAGGACGACAATGCGGGTCTGCACCAGGTGGGCCGCCTCGGCGAATTGTCTGTCGTCAAGCCCGGTGTCGTGGCCGTGGGCGACGAAATAGTCCTTTAGGCGCACGGCGAAATCGCTTTCGGCCAGGAGCCTGATGTGCTCCGCGTTGATCGCGTCGGCCTTCTTCTGATCGAAGCGCGCCGGATTGGAGTTGACGTCCTTGACGTCGAAGGCGGCCACCATCTCGTCGAGGCTGAACACGTCGTGGTCGTCGGCGATGCCCCAGCCCAGCAGGGCCAGGTAGTTCAGCAATCCCTCGGGGATGAAGCCGCGCTCGCGGTGCAGAAACAAGTTCGACTGCGGGTCGCGTTTGGACAGCTTCTTGTTGCCGTCCCCGAGAACACTTGGCAAGTGCGCGAACTCGGGCACCCGTTCGGCCAAGCCAAGGCGGATCAATGCCTGATACAGCGCGATCTGGCGTGGTGTCGACGGCAGGATGTCCTCGCCGCGAAGCACGTGGGTGATCTTCATCAATGCGTCGTCGACCGGATTGACCAAGGTGTACAACGGATCTCCGCTCGCCCGCGTCAGCGCGAAGTCCGGCACGGTGCCTGCAGCGAAGGTGGTGTCGCCGCGCACCAGGTCGTGCCAGGAGATGTCCGCGTCGGGCATCCGCAGCCGAACCACCGGCTTGCGGCCCTCGGCGACCAACCCCGCGCGTTGTTCGTCGGTGAGGTCTCGGTCGAAGTTGTCATAGCCCAGCTTGGGGTTACGGCCCGCCGCCACGTGCCTGGCCTCGACCTCCTCCGGCGTCGAGAACGCTTCATACGCCTCGCCCGCGTCCAGCAACCGTTGCACGACGTCGCGATAGATCTCGCCGCGCTCGGACTGCCGGTAGGGCGCATACGGCCCACCGATGTCCGGTCCCTCGTCGTAGTTCAGCCCGAGCCAGCCCAGCGCGTCCAGCAGCGCCAGATAGCTTTCCTCGCTATCGCGTTCGGCGTCGGTGTCTTCCAGCCGGAACACGAAGGCCCCACCGGTGTGGCGGGCGTAGGCCCAGTTGAACAATGCGGAGCGAATCAGGCCAACGTGTGGCGTGCCAGTCGGCGACGGGCAGAACCGAACTCGTATGGTCTTTTTGCTCCTCGCGTGCGCGTCCGTCATCACTTTCCCTTGCGGACAACAGGATTGGTCAACGTCCCGATGCTCTCGACGGTAATGCTGACGGTGTCGCCGTCCTC